>NZ_JBFUIW010000015.1:0-96629 GCF_056401675.1 Phenylobacterium sp. P4_E10
GCGCCGACCCCGGCGCCCGTCGCGGCTCCGGCCGCCGCCGCGCCGCTGGCCCCCTCGGCCCAGCGCATCGTCGCCGAGAACAGCCTCGACGCCGGCTCGATCGCCGGTTCGGGCAAGGGCGGCCGCGTGACCAAGGGCGACGCCCTGGCCGCGCTGGAAGCCCGCGCCAACGCCCCGGCGGCGCCCGCCGCCCCGGCCGCGCCGCGTGAGATCCACGAACGTGAAGAGCGGGTCCGCATGACCCGCCTGCGCCAGACCATCGCGCGCCGCCTGAAGGAAGCCCAGAACGCCGCGGCCATGCTCACGACCTTCAACGAGGTCGACATGAGCGCGGTCATGGCCCTGCGCAACCAGTACAAGGACGGCTTCGAGAAGAGCCACGGCGTGAAGCTCGGCTTCATGAGCTTCTTCGTGAAGGCCGTGATCCACGGCCTCAAGCACGTGCCGGACGTCAACGCCGAGATCGACGGCACCGACGTGATCTACAAGAACCACTACGACATCGGCGTCGCCGTCGGCACCGAGAAGGGCCTGGTGGTTCCGGTGCTGCGTGACGCCGACGTGCTGTCGCTGTCGGGCATCGAAAAGGGCATCGGCGCCCTGGGCAAGAAGGCCCGCGACGGCCAACTGGCCCTCGAGGACCTGCAGGGCGGCACCTTCACCATCTCGAACGGCGGCGTCTACGGCTCGCTGATGTCGACCCCGATCCTCAACGCCCCGCAATCGGGCATCCTGGGCATGCACAAGATCCAGGAACGCCCGATGGCCGTGAACGGCCAGGTGGTGATCCGCCCGATGATGTACCTGGCGCTCAGCTACGATCACCGCATCGTCGACGGCCAGGGCGCGGTGACCTTCCTGGTGAAGGTCAAGGAAGCCATCGAAGACCCGCAGCGCCTGCTGCTGGACGTCTAATTCGCGCCGATCTCGGCGAACGCATTTCATGACGGCGGGGCTTCACGCCTCGCCGTTTTGCTAAGGACTGGAAGAGCATGGCTCAATACGACGTCATCATCATCGGCGGCGGCCCGGGCGGCTACAACGCCGGCATTCGCGCTGGCCAGCTGGGCCTCAAGGTCGCGGTGATCGAAAAGCGCGTCACCCTCGGCGGCACCTGCCTCAATGTCGGCTGCATGCCGTCCAAGGCCCTGCTGCACGCCTCGGAACTCTACGAAGCCGCCGGAGGCGATTTCGCCACCCTCGGCATCGAGGTGAAGCCGAAGCTGAACCTGGTGCAGATGATGAAGCAGAAGGGCGAGTCGGTGACCGCCCTGACCAAGGGCATCGAGTTCCTGTTCAAGAAGAACAAGGTCGAGTGGATCAAGGGCGCGGGCAAGATCACCGGCCCCGGCAGGGTCGACGTCACCGCCGAGGACGGCTCGGTGACCAGCCTGGAAGCCAAGAACATCGTCATCGCCACCGGCTCGGAGCCGACCCCGCTGCCCGGCGTGACCATCGACCAGGAGCGTATCGTCGACTCCACGGGCGCCCTGTCGCTGCCGGAAGTGCCGGGCAGCCTGATCGTCATCGGCGCCGGCATCATCGGTCTGGAGCTGGGCTCGGTGTGGCGCCGCCTCGGCTCGAAGGTGACCGTGGTCGAATTCCTCGACCGCATCACGCCCGGCATGGACACCGAAACCGCCAAGACCTTCCAGCGCTCGCTGACCAAGCAGGGCGTCGAGTTCAAGCTGGGCGCCAAGGTGACCGGCGCGACCGCCTCCAAGAAGGGCGTCAGCCTGACCGTCGAGCCGGTGGCCGGCGGCGCGGCGCAGACCCTGGAAGCCGACTACGTGCTGGTCGCCATCGGCCGCCGTCCCTACACCGAAGGCCTGGGCCTGGAGAACGTCGGCGTCGCGCTCGACAAGCGCGGCTTCATCCCGACCGACCACTTCAAGACTTCGGCGCCCGGCGTCTGGGCGATCGGAGACGCCATTCTCGGCCCGATGCTGGCCCACAAGGCCGAGGAAGACTCGGTCGCCTGCATCGAGATGATCGCCGGCAAGTACGGCCACGTGGACTACAACCTGGTCCCCAGCGTCGTTTACACCTACCCGGAAGTCGCCTGGGTCGGTCAGACCGAGGAGCAGCTGAAGGAAGCGGGCGTCGCCTACAAGGTCGGCAAGTTCCCGTTCACCGCCAACAGCCGCGCCAAGATCAACCACGAGACCGAAGGCTTCGCGAAGGTTCTGGCCGACGCCAAGACCGACGAGATCCTCGGCGTCCACATCGTCGGCCCGCAGGCCGGCGAGATGATCGGCGAATACTGCGTGGCCATGGCGTTCAAGGCCGCCAGCGAGGACATCGCCCGCGTCTGCCATCCGCACCCGACCCGCTCGGAAGCCGGCCGTCAGGCCGCCATGGGCGTCGAGGGCTGGACCATGCAGGCCTGACGACGAGTTAACTTTTGCGCGGAAGCAGCCGGCGGTAGACTCCTCGCGAAGGAGAACCGCCATGGTTGTTTCCGCGCTTCTGGCTGCCGCCACGATGGCGACGGCCGCCCCTCCGCCGGCCCGGACCTGCCCGGCCGAAGGCGCGATGGAAGTCTCCGACAAGAGCCCGGCCTTGCTGCTCCGGCCGCAGGACCGCCGCGGAGACTCCGGCGCGCAGACCCTGGGCAGCCTGCCCAGAGCCGACCTCCAGCTCACCGTCATGCGCTCGATCGGCGGCTGCGCCGTCTCCACCGTGGTCCGTGAAAACGTCCAGGGCGACGGCCGCTTCGCGCGTCCGCGTTAGGCCGCGTCCCGGTTTCGGCGCAGTCGAAGACTGGGATGTCGCCGCAAGGCCGCTACCGCGGCATATCGAACCCGCTCATCTGCGCGAACGTCCGCGCCAGCTCGTCGCAGTCCGGCTTCGCCGCTTCGCAGCGCACGGCCATGGCGATGTCGAGACCGCCGGCGCCCTGCGCCACCTGGCGCCTCACCACCGTCGGGTAGGCGGGATGTCCGGGCGGGGCGAACGACCAGACGGTGCGCGTGGCGTCGTCGGCCGCGATCAGCCAACCGTTCTGGCTGCTGCGCTTGACGGAGGGCTTCGCGCCCAGATCGTTCATCGCCGCCTCGACGCTGTCGTAGCCGATCGTCGATTGCGGCGTTTCGGGAGGCTGTTGAGCGCCGGCGGCGCTCGCCCCGGCAAGCAGGACGACAGCCAGAGTTCGACCAAGCCAGCGCAGCATTCTCGCATCCCCCGATTGCAGGACCGCAAGACCACCACGCAAAGCAAGGGCTGTCGAGCGCCGGGCCCTAGGCCTCCACGCGCCGCATCTCCACCTTCAGGGCCGCGAGCAGCGCCGTCGCATAGGTCGGCCCCACCTGGATGACCGCCCCGTCGTGCAGCTTGAGAGCGTAGAGCCCCTTTCCCTGGCGTTGGATCTCGGCCACCGCCCCGGGCCGTACGAAGCTCGATCTGTGGACGCGCATCATCACCTGCGGATCCAGTCGCCGCTCCAGTCCGGCCATGGTCGCGCGGTAGAGGTGGCTGCGGGTGGAGGTGTGCAGCAGTACATAGTCGCGGGCGGCCTCGATCCAGTCGATGCTCTCCACGGGTATCCGCTTTACGCCCTGCAGCGTCGGCGCCCAGAACTCGGTGTCGAAGTCTCCGGCGGGGTCGCCCGCGCGGAGCTGGCCGATGAGGGTCTCGAGCTCCGCGGCGCGCCCGCTGGCCTGCTGCATCTCGCGTCGCCGCCGCGCCCGGTCCACTGCCAGCCGCAGCCGTTCGAACTTCACGGGTTTCAGCAGATAGTCGACAGCCTCCACCTCGAAGGCGTCCGCTGCGTAGTGATCGAAGGCGGTGATAAAGATCACCTCGGGGCGGTCGGCTCCCTCCAGGGCGGCGGCTACGCCCAATCCGTCCAGGTTCGGCATCTGGATGTCGAGCAGCACCAGGTCCGGCGACAGGGCGGCGATCTTGTCGACGGCTTCCCTCCCATCCTGCGCATTGCCGACGACGGTCACGTCGCTGAATCCCTCCAGCGCGGCCGACACCCGGGCCAGGGCCAGGGGCTCGTCATCCACCAGCAGCATGCGGAGCGTCACTCTGCGGCCTCCCGAATGGCGAACAGGTCGAGCGGCAAGGTGACCATGCACCGATAGCCCCGCTCGCGCGGCCCGCTCACCAACCCCCCGCGGTCGCCGTAAAGAACCGCCAGACGACTGCGCAGATTGGGCAGGCCGACGCCGGGCCCGCCGGCCGCAGGCGGCCAGGCGCGCGCGGCCGCGCTCTCGTCTTCCACGCTGAGGATCAGCTGCGACGAGAGCGCCAAGGCGACGACCCGGATGGTGACCGGGGCCCGCGAGGGCGCCACCGCGTACTTGATGGCGTTCTCGACTAGGGGCTGAAGCATGAAGCTGGGCACGCACGCCAGGCGCAGGTCGGCAGGGCACTCGATTTCGACGACGAGGCGCTCGCCGAACCGGACCCGCTCGATGTCGAGATAGGCTCGCAAGGTGTCCAGCTCGTCCTCAAGCGAAACGAACTGGTGCGGATCAGAGGTCAGGGTGGCGCGCAGGAAGTCGGACAGCTTGTCCATCATCGCCTCGGCTTGGTCGTTGTGGCGCGTGACGATGAGCGAGGAGATGGCGTTCAGGGTGTTGAACATGAAATGCGGGTTGAGCTGGAAGCGCAGCGCCGCCATCTGCGCTTGATGCGCGGCCTCGCGGGCCTCGGCCAGCAGACGTTCGCGGTGCTGGACGGCAAGGTTGGACAGCATCAGGCCGACGACGGCGGCGAACATGCCGTAGACCCAGACATAGATGACGACGCTGCCGCCGATCGAAATGAAGCTTGGGCGGTCAGGAGCGACGGCGCGGATGAAGACCCCGACGAGCGAGACGTCGAGAACCGCGTGCAGGATGGCCAGGGCGAGCGCAACCACGCTGATGGTCACGATCTTGCCCACCCGTGGCCAGGGTTCGATGGCGCGAATGAAGAAGAAGAACGCCGGCAGCAGCACCAGCCCCGGCAGGACCGAGACCCCGAGCACGCCGTAGTACAGTCCCGCTATCGGCGCGCCGTCAGCCATCGGGGAGGCGACGAAGACGACATAGGACATGAGCGTCAGGCCCACGGTCAGCACCATGGCCTCCCGTAACCCCCGATGCCTGAAGTCCAGCGCGGCCGCCATGCACGAGCCCTCCGCCATGCGTGATTGTATTCCGTCAGCTTAGCTCGCCGCCCAGGGACTGGCGTCCGCCTTGATCGCTCCAGGGTCCGCCCTGGTCGATGATCGCCGTCGGTCGCAAGCCCGGCGCCTATGGCTTGCGCTCCACCCGCGCCCGGAAACCGACATGTCAGGGCGCCGCTATGCCATGAGGGCTCCAAATGAAATCCATCGTCTCCGTCTTGCTGCTCGCCTTCGCCCTCCCTGGCGTGGGCCGCGCCGACACGCCTGCCGACATCGTCCGGGTCGGCGACAGCCAGTTGAGCTGCGAGAAGCTGGCGGCCGAGATCAACGCCCTGACCGCCGCGGCCGGGACGGCGCGTGAGGCTGCGGCCAAGCGCGAAAGCCAGGCGCGCGCGACGAAGGGCCTTCTGAAGGGTCTTGCGGGCGGCGCCCTGAGCATGGCCCCCTCGTTGCTCGGCGGGCGCGGCGGCATGATGACTCAGCTCGCATTGAACGGCGCATTGCAGGGCGTGCAGGCCGGTTCCGTCCCTGCCGTCCCTTCTGCGGCCGCGCCCGCGAGCGCGCCCGGACCGGAGGAGCAGCGGCTAGCTCACCTGTCGGACCTGTTCGGCAAGAACGGCTGCTGATCTCGGCCGTCCGGCCGCCCAGATCCTCCTCGACGGCTCCGCGGTCGTCGGCTCGGCCGTGCCGGAACCGGCGACCTGGGCGATGATGATCGTCGGCTTCGCGGCGGCCGGATCGATGGTTCGCGCCAATCGCCGCAAGTCCGACATCTACGCCTAGTCAAGCAATACGGGCGCTGCCAGTGGCGGCGCCCCGTCCCTACGCGTGCGGATGGGCCTTGGCGTAGGCGCTGAGCAGCGAGGCGGCGTCGACCTCGGTGTAGCGCTGGGTGGTGGACAGCGAAGCGTGGCCCAGCAGTTCCTGGATCGAGCGCAGGTCTGCCCCGGCCCCCAGCAGGTGGGTGGCGAACGAGTGGCGCAGGGCGTGCGGCGTGGCGCTGTCGGGCAGGCCCAACCGGCCGCGCAGCCCCTGCACGGTGGCCTGTACGTGCCGCGGGCTGAGCGGGCCGCCACGCTTGGCGCGGAACAGCGGCTCGTCGGCCTCCAGCACGAACGGCATGTCGGCGACATAGGCGTCGATGGCCTCGCGCACCGCCGGCAGCACGGGGACGATCCGGGTCTTGCCGCCCTTGCCCAGGATGCGCAGCGTCTCGGGGACCGGCGCATCGGACCGCTTCAGCGACAGGGCCTCGGAGATCCGCAGGCCGCAGCCATAGAGCAGGGTCAGCACCGCCTGGTCTCGGCTGACCTCCCAGTCGTCGCGGTCGGGATCGAAGGCAGGCTCGGCGATCAGCCCGACCGCCTGGTCTTCGCTGACTGGGCGCGGGGCGGAGGGGACCACCCGCGGACCGCGCACCAGGGCGATGGCGGCGTTGGGCGTATCCAGCCGCCGATCCATGAACCGGTGAAAGGTCCGGATCGCCGACAGCGACTGCGAGAGCGAGCGCGGCGACAGCGGGTGGTCGCCCTGCCGCAGATGGGCCAGCCAGGCGCGGATCTCGCTGGGGGCCAGGGCGCCCATGTCGGCCAGGCTCAGGGCCTCGCCACGGTGCCGTTCAAGAAAGCTGATGTAGCGGCCGCCGGCGAAGGCGTAGGCCTCGACCGTGCGCGGCGAGGCGCGGCGTTCCTTGGCCAGGTGCTCCAGCCATAGGGCCAGAGCCTGGCGGGCGCTGGTCACAGGACCGGCCACCGCTCCGCCGTGCGCTCGACCACGCGGGCCAGGAAGGCGACCAGCTCGACGCCCATGTCCTCGGTGAAGCCGTTCTCGTCGGCCGAGCCGAAGGCCAGCAGGCCCTCGCGCGACGGCTCCCAGATCGCCATGCGGACCATGGCCATGGAGCGGACCTCGCCGGCCCGGTCGCCGAACAGGCCCAGCGCTACCGGCTCGAAGCCCATCAGCGCCACGCGGTCATGGCCGATGATCATGTCGATCTGGCCTTCGATCAGCATCCGCCAGCCGGCCGGGGTGCGTTCAGGTCCTTCCAGGGCGACCACGCCGGCCACCAGGCCAAAGCGCAGCTGAGCCAGCTCGTCGACCCGGCGGGCCAGGTCGGCGTGGTTGCGGGAGTCGAGCATGTCGACCACCGCGCCGTGGGTCTGGGCCTGGGCCGCGAAGTTGGCGCGGGCCGTGGCTTCCAGGTGCTTGCGGGCGCTGGACTCGCGCTTGTGCGCCTCATGCACCCGGGCCAGGGCGGCCGGACCGAAGTCCACCACATTGGCCGCGTCCGGCCGCAGGCCGAGCTCGGCCAGCAGCGACGGATCGGCGCTCAGGAAATCGGGGTTGTCGGACAGGAAGCGGCGAACCGCGTGCGGGTCGAGAGAACTGTCCTTCGTCTTCGCCCCGCCTTCCATGCCCGCCCCCGCCTGACTTTCTACAGGATGGACTGGCCCGTCTTGGCCCAGTCGCTCATGAACTGTTCAAGACCCTTTTCGGTTAACGGGTGCTTGAAGAGGTCAGCGAAAACAGTGGGCGGGATGGTCGCGCAATCGGCGCCGGCCAGGGCCGCGGCGGTCACGTGGGCCGGCGTGCGGATCGAGGCGGCGAGGATTTCGGTGTCGAAACCATAGTTGTCGTAGATGGCCCGGATCTCGGCGATCAGGTCCATGCCGTCCGCGCCGTAGTCGTCCAGCCGGCCGATGAACGGCGAGATGTACGAGGCCCCGGCCTTGGCCGCGAGCAGCGCCTGGGCCGCGGAGAAGCAAAGGGTGACGTTGGTGGCGATGCCCTGTACCGCGAACTCCGCGGTCGCGATCAGACCGGCGCGGGTCAGCGGCAGCTTCACCACCACGTTCTGCGCGATCCCGGCGAGCTTGGCGCCCTCGGCCAGCATGCCTTCGACCTCGGTCGAGGCGACCTCGGCGCTGACCGGGCCCTCGACGAGCTCGCAAATCTCAGCGATGACCTCCAGCATGGGGCGGCCGGACTTGGCGATCAGGGTCGGATTGGTGGTCACCCCGTCCACCAGGCCGGTGGCGGTGAGCTCCTTGAGCAGGCCGATGTCGGTGGTGTCGAGGAAGAGCTGCATGGGTGACCTTCTGGCGCGGAGTTTCCGGCGCTCTTTAGCGGTTGCGGCCCTCCCGGACCAGCCTATGTGGACGGGGCCATGAGCCGCATCGCCTCCGTCCTTCTCCCCATGCCGCTGCCCGAGGCGTTCGACTACGCCGAGCCGGAGGGGATGGAGCTTGTCGTCGGCGACCAGGTCGCCGCCCCGCTCGGCCCTCGGTTGCTGCGCGGTGTCGTCGTGGCGCTGCGCGAGGCCGCGGGCGGCAACCGGCCGCTGAAGCCGCTGGAGAGCAAGCTCGATTCCCCGCCGCTGCCGCCCGGCGCGATCGAGTTCGTCCAGTGGGCGGCCCGCTATTCCGTCGATGCGCCCGGCCAGCCGCTGGCCATCGCCATCCGCGGCGCCCGCGCGCCCAAGGCCAAACCGCAGAAGCTGCTGGAAGCGACCGGCGTCCTGCCCGCCCGCTCGACCCCGGCCCGCGCCAAGGTGCTGGAGGCCGCTGCCGCCGGCCCGCAGGCGCCGGGCGAGCTGGCGCGCGCCGCAGGCGTCTCGGCCGGCGTGGTCAAGGGCCTGGTCGACGAGGGCGTCTTGGTCCTGCGGCTCATCGAGGAGGCGGCCAGCTTCCCCGAGCCAGACCTGGCTCGCGCCGGCCACCAGCTCAACGCCAGCCAGGCCGCCGCCGCCAATGCGCTGACCGCGATGGTCACCGAGGGCGGGTTCAACGTCGCCCTGCTCGACGGGGTCACCGGATCGGGCAAGACCGAGGTCTATCTGGAAGCCGTGGCCGCCGCCCTGGCCAAGGATCCGCAGGCCCAGGTCCTGGTCATGCTGCCGGAGATCGCCCTGACCCAGGCGGTGATCGCCCGTTTCGTCGAGCGCTTCGGCGTCCGCCCGGCCGAGTGGCATTCCGACGTCGCCCCGCCGACGCGCCGCAAGACCTGGGACGCCGTGGCCACCGGCGGCGCGCGCATCGTGATCGGCGCCCGCTCGGCTCTGTTCCTGCCGTTCGTGAAGCTCGCCCTGATCGTCGTCGATGAGGAGCACGACGGCTCCTACAAACAGGACGAGGGCTTCATCTACCAGGCCCGGGACCTCTCGGTGGCGCGCGGCAAGATCGAGGGCGCCGGGGTGATCCTGGCCTCGGCCACGCCGTCCCTGGAGAGCCTGCGCAACGCCGAGATCGGCCGCTATCGCTGGCTGAAGCTCACCTCGCGCCATGGGACCGCGCGGCTGCCCGACATCACCCTGATCGACCTGAAGGAGACGCCGCCGGCCGCTGGCCGCTGGCTGTCGCCGCCGCTGGTCGAGGCGATGGGCGAGACCCTGGCCGCCGGCGAGCAGACCCTGCTGTTCCTCAACCGTCGCGGCTACGCCCCGCTGGTGCTGTGCAAGGCCTGCGGCGAGAAGCTGACCTCACCCGACACCGACTCGTGGCTGGTCGAGCATCGCTACTCAGGGCGACTGGTCTGCCACCTGACCGGCTTCTCAATGCCCAAGCCGGACAAGTGCCCGCACTGCGGGGCCAAGGACAGCCTCACCTCGATCGGCCCGGGCGTCGAACGGGTGGAGGAGGAGGCGCGGCTGCTGTTCCCGGATGCGCGGATCGCGGTTTTCTCGTCCGACACCGTCTGGGACGCCAAGGAGGCCCGCCGCCTGGTCGACTCCATGGCCGACGGCGACATCGACATCCTGGTCGCCACCCAGGCCGCCGCCAAGGGCCACAACTTCCCCAAGCTGACCTTGGTCGGGGTGGTCGACGCCGACCTCGGCCTGCGCGGCGGCGACTTGCGGGCGGCCGAGCGCACCTATCAGCTGCTGGCCCAGGCCACCGGCCGCGCCGGGCGCCGTGACCGTCCCGGCCGCGCCCTGCTGCAGACCTACGCCCCCGAGCACTCGGTGATGCAGGCGCTGAAGGCCCAGGACCGCGACGCCTTCGTCGAGGCCGAGATGGCCGAGCGCGAGATCATGAAGCTGCCGCCGTTCGGCAGGCTGGGGGCCATCGTGCTGTCGGGCCCGGACGCCGCGGCGCTCGAGACCTTCGCCCGCGAGATGGCCAAACTGGCGCCCAACGCCGAGGGGGTCGAGGTCTACGGTCCGGCCGATGCGCCGCTCGGCCTGGTGCGCGGCCGCCGGCGCAAGCGGTTCCTGATCCGCGCCGACCGCAATGTCGACCTCTCGGCCTTCCTGGCCACCTGGCGCGCCCGCGTCCGGCCCCCCGGCGCCATCCGGGTGGCCATCGACGTCGATCCCTACAGCTTCCTCTGAACTCCTCTGGATCCTCCCCCAGCGGGGGAGCAACTATCGGAGGAGCTACTCCGCCGGTTTCGGCTCGGCCCCGGCCGGTGGTCCGGTCGGCCGCTCGCGCAGCGGCGCGCCTGGCACCATCAGCATCAGCACGAAGCCGGCCAGCAGCACGGCCAGGCTGAACATCATCCCGTGCACGATGGCCACCGAGAAGCTCTCGCGGATCGTCCGCTCGGTTTCACGCGCCGCCGGATCGGCCGCCAGGGCCGCGGCGCGTTCCGGGTGCAGGGTCTTGTCCAGCGCCATCCGCTGCAGGTCGCCGAGGTCGAGCTTGCGCACCTGCGCGCCGGGATGCTCGGCGGCGTGCCGGCCAAGCTCGGTGGCCAGCCCCGCGGTCAGTAGCGCCCCGAACAGCGCCACGCCCATTGTCGAGCCGATCTGCCGGACGAACTGACTGGACGAGGTCGCCACCCCCAGCCGGTGGAACGGCACGTCGTTCTGCACCGCCAGGCTGAACAGGCTCTGGCCGGGCCCCAGGCCGATGCCGAAGATCAGCAGCCGCCAGGCCAGGTCGAGCGTGGTGATGTCCGGGCCGATGAAGCACAGCAAGGCCGCGCCCAGCACCAGCATCGCCCCGCCGCCGATCATGAACGGCTTGAAGTGGCCGGTGCGGGTGACCAGCTGGCCGCAGATCGTCGAGGAGAAGACGAACCCGCCCATCAGCGCCAGCATGGTCAGGCCGCTCTTGGTGGCCGGATAGCCAAGCCCGACCTGCATGTAGAGCGGCAGGAAGCTCGACACCCCCATGAACGCCATCGAATAGACGAAGGCCGCGCCGTTGGCGGTGACGAAGGTGCGGTTGGAGAACAGCTCCAGCGGCAGGATCGGCTCGCGGACCTTGCCCTCCAGATAGACGAAGACCGCCAGCGCCAGGCCCGACCAGGCCAGCATGCCGAGGATTAGCGGCGAGCTCCAAGGATGCTCGCGCCCGCCCCAGGTGATGGCCAGCAGCAGCGGCACGAAGGCGGCGATGATCAGGGCCGCGCCGAACCAGTCGATGCCGCCGCCGCCGCGCCGGGGCAGGGTGGGCATCTTCCAGAGGATCATCAGGATCGCGGCCGCCGCGAACGGGACGTTGAAGAAGAACACCCAGCGCCAGCCGGCGATCAGGTGCCCGGCGATGGTCACCGTCCCGTGGTCTGTGAAGAACCCGCCGACCACCGGGCCGAAGATGCTGGAAATCCCGAACACCGAGCCGAACAGGCCCGAGAACTTGGCCCGCTCGCGCGGCGCGAACAGGTCGGCGAGGATCGCGAAGGCGGTGGTGAACAGCGCCCCGCCTCCCATGCCCTGGATGGCGCGGAAGGTGATCAGCTGGGTCATGCCGCCGCCGATCAGCGGCAGATCGCCGAACTCGCCCGACAGCCCGGCCAGCCACGATCCTGCCAGGAACAGGCCGATCCCGGTCAGCAGCACAGATTTGCGGCCGTAGAGGTCGCCGAGCTTGCCCCAGATCGGCACCATGACCGTGGAGGCCAGCAGATAGGCGGTGGTGGCCCAGGCATAGAGGTGAAGGCCGGACAGATCTCCGACGATCCTCGGCATGGCGGTGGCGATGACCGTCTGGCTCATGGCGGCCAGCAGGAAGACGATCATCACGGAGATCAGCGTCAGCCGACGCTCGTCGTCCGTATGGACGTGCGGCTCGTTCAAAAGCGTTTCCGTAGCGGCCAAAATAGGCCGCCCCCAAAATTATCGTTTTATATCAGCGACTAGATCAGTTTTGAGATCTGGAAGGAACGGGCGGAAGAATGATCGCCCGTCCCTTGGGATTCAGATCCTAGTGCAGCCTATCAGGGGTGTCGCCAGTCCGTGTTGCGGCGACGTTACGTTTCTTCGCGGCGTTGCGGCTCCACATGTTCAGACCCTCGACCAGACCCGAGAAGGCCATGGCCGCGTAGATGTAGCCCTTGGGCACATGCACCCCGAAGCCGTCGGCGATCAGCACGGTCCCGATCATCAGCAGGAAGCCCAGCGCCAGCATCACCACGGTCGGGTTGTCGTTGATGAAATTGGCCAGCGGGTCGGCGGCCAGCATCATCACGGCCACGGCGAAGATCACCGCGATGACCATCACCGGCAGGTGGTCGGTCATGCCCACGGCGGTCAGGATCGAGTCGATCGAGAACACCAGGTCGAGCAGCAGGATCTGGAGGATCGCCGCACCGAAGTTCTTGGCCACCGCGCTCTTGGCGTCGAATACGTCATCGTTCGGGGACGGGTCGACGCTGTGATGGATCTCGGTGGTCGCCTTCCAGACCAAGAACAGCCCGCCGCCGATCAGGATCAGGTCGCGCCAGGAGAAGATCATCTCCCAGGCCGGCTTGCCGTGCTCGTCCAGCACGCCGTGGTAGGGCAGCTGGAACACCGGCGCGGTCAGGCCGACGATGAAGGCCAGGGTCGAGAGCAGCGCCAGGCGCATGATCAGCGCCAGGCTGATGCCGATGCGGCGGGCCTTGGTGCGCTGCTCGACCGGCAGCTTGTTGGATAGGATCGAGATGAAGACCAGATTGTCGATCCCGAGAACGACCTCCATGACGATCAGCGTGACCAGCGCGGCCCATACGGCCGGATCGCTCGCCAAGGTCATAAGGGTGTCCATCGGTTTCCTCTTGGTGGTTTCTGTAAGCGGTTGAACCGCGAGAGATAGGGTTGCGGCTCAGCTCCGCAAGAACACCGGGTGAGCCGCCGCAGGCTGAGAAGGGAGAACGCATGAAGTTCGTCGACCGCTACCCGATCATCGTCACGCCGAAGCTGCTTGCATGCCGCGACTTCTGGGTCGCCCGCCTGGGTTCGAGGTCGCCTTCGAGGCCGACTGGTTCGTCCTGCTGGTCGCCGACGGCGCCGCCCTGGCCTTCATGCATCCCGACCATCCCTCGGCCCCGCCGGGCCCGGAGACCTTCTCCGGCAAGGGCATGTGCTTCGAGCTGCAGGTCGAAGACGCAGCAGAGGCGCTGAGGGATTGTGACGCCAGAGGACTGAAGCCGGACCACCCGCTGACCCGCGAACCGTTCGGCCAGCTGCGCTTCGGGTTCTTCGACCCGTCCGGCCTCTGGGTCGACGTGGTCGAGCAGGTCGAGCCCGCCGAGGGCTTCTGGGACCGGTACATTACTGGCGCGGCGTAGGCCTTAGATCCTCCTCCGTTGGGGGAGGTGGATCGGCGCGCAGGGCCAAGACGGAGGGGGACTGCCCGCTTGAGCCAATGTCCCCCTCAGTCGGCCATTCGGCCGACAGCTCCCCCAGGAGGGGAGCAACGGAACCAGGCGTAACTCAATGGTCAGGCTTTGCCGCGATGGTCCCAGCCGGGGCGGACTCGCCTGGTGCGTGAGTTGCACTCGCCCCGACAGGGCGCCGAGAACGGCGCCGATACGGGACGAAGACGCCATGAACGACGCCTCGAACATCCGCCAACTCACCTCGCTGCGGTTCTTCGCGGCGGCTTGGGTGGTGCTGTTCCACTATTGGCCCAAGCTCGACCTCGACGCCGCCATCCCGCCGTTGGTCCAGAAGGGCTATCTCGGCGTCGAGCTGTTCTTCGTCCTCTCCGGCTTCATCCTCTGCCACGTCTACCGGACCAGCCTGGAGGAGGGGCGCTTCCGCTACGGCTCCTTCCTGTGGAACCGGCTGGCGCGGGTCTATCCGCTGCATCTGGCGACCCTGATCGGCATGATCGTCCTGGCCCTGGCCGCCCAGCTCGCCGGCTTCGGCATCGACGCCAACATCCTCTCCTGGGAGTCGCTGCCGGCCAATCTGCTGCTGCTGCAGGCCTGGGGCCTGGCCCCGCAGGCGGCCTTCAACCATCCCTCCTGGTCGATCTCGGCCGAATGGTTCGCCTACCTGACCTTTCCGGTCTTCGCCTGGGGCGCCCTGGCCCTGAAGGACAAGCCGCTCACCGCGCTCGGCCTGGCGATCGGCTTCCTGGTCGGCCTCTACGCCGCCTTCCAGCATTTGGCGGGCTTTCCGCTGACCCAGGCGACCATCCAGTGGGGCGCGCTACGGATCGTTCCGTGCTTCGCCTATGGCTGCGCGCTGCATGCGCTCTGGCGCGCCCGGCCCTCGCAGAATCGTTCTACGGCAGCGCTTGGCGCGGTCGCCTCGACGCTCGCGGTGCTTGTTCTGGCGGCTTTCGGCGCCCCTGATGCCGCGATTGTGACCATGCTGGGCGGTTTGATCTTCTTCTTGGCCGGCATGGCTCAAACAGGGTCTGAAACATTCGGTAACACGCCGCTCGTTTATCTCGGCGAGATTAGCTACTCGGTCTACATGGTCTGCGTGCCGTGGAAGATTGTATTCGTGAACGCTGCGGCCAAGCTTTTCGAGCTTAGCGATGAGCGCCTCCCCCTATGGCTGTGGTTAGTTTTCCTCGGCGGAGTCATTCCGCTGGCGGCTGCGTCATATCACCTTATCGAGAAGCCTTGCCGTACTGCCATGAAGGGCTGGGCCGACTCGTGGGACGCACGGCGACCTTCCACCGCAGGGGCGTAAAGACTCTTTTCATCCGGACGCGGGATGGTTACCCCTTACGCAGTTCGCGTGGGGGAGTACCCGTAACATGCTTAAACGACCGAGAGCCGTGATTGGCTCCCTGGCCGCTGCTGCGGTTATGATTTTCGCTCCGATCTCGAGCGCTGTCGCCGATACCTACTGGCAGTGCGTTCCCTTCGCGCGTCTGATTTCCGGCGTTCAGATCTATGGCGACGCCTGGACCTGGTGGCGTCAGGCGGTCGGCAAGTACGATACCGGCGTGACCCCGAAGGCCGGCGCGGTGCTCTGCTTTAAGCCCTCAGGCAATATGCGTCTCGGCCACGTGGCCGTGGTCAGCCAGGTGCTGACCGACCGCGTCATTCAGATCACCCACGCCAATTGGTCGCGCATCGGCGGGACCCGTGGCCAGATCGAGAAGGACGTCACCGTCATCGACGTCTCCCCGATGGGCGACTGGAGCCAGGTGAAGGTCTGGTACGACCCGATCCGCGATCTCGGCTCGTCGACCTATCCGACCCACGGCTTTATCTATCAGGACGGCCAGGCCCTCACGATGGCCTCCTCGCGCTTCAACAACGCCCAGAACGCGGCCGTGGCCGTGGCCCAGGGCGCGGCCAACCAGGTCGTCTCGGCGGTCCGTCCGGGCGCTGGTCCGCTGCAGATGCTGAGCCAGGCCGCCGACTCCACCGACCGCATCGCCGCCCTGATCCAGGCCGCGACCCAGATGCAGCCCCCCACCGAGTCGAACTGATCCTCGCTGCCCGCTCGATGCGGGCGGCAGATCCCGCACCGTCAGCTTGACGCCTCGCGCGCACCGCCGCACACGAGTCCGAGTACGCTTGCGGAGCGCTCCATGCTGAATCTCCTTCGTCGGGCCGCCCGCGGGTTTGCCCCGCTGACCATCAGTAAGGGCTGGCGGCCGACCGACGACGTCATCTGGATCGACCTCGTCTCGCCGACTCGCGAGGAAGAAACCGCGGTCGAAGAAGCCTACGGGATCGAACTGCCGACCCGCGAGGAGACCGCGCACCTGGAGCCGTCGTCCCGGCTCTACCAGGAGGGCGGCGCGACCTTCCTCACCGCCACCCTGCTGGCCCGTGTCGACGAGCCGCGCCCGGTCGCCACCCCGGTGACCTTCGTGCTGCTGGCCGACGTGCTCATCACCATCCGCTATGAGCCGCTGAGGGCGTTCTCGATCTTCGCCCAGCGCTGCAACCACATCCCGCTCGCCGATGGCGGCGAGGCGGCGCTTGAGCTGCTGGACGCCATCGTCGAGCGGTCGGCCGAGGTGCTGGAGCTGCAGTCCAGCCTGGTGCACGAGACATCGGTGGCGATCTTCAACCGCCCGCCGAGCACCGCCTTCGGTCCGCTGCTGACCGACCTGGCGAGGGCCCAGTCGATCACCTCCATGGCCCGCAAGAGCCTGGTGTCGTTGAGCCGGCTGTCCAGCTTCGCGGCCCTGGCCCCCGAGTTCCAGAAGGACGAGAGCCGGCGCAGCCACCTGACCTCGGTCCAGCACGACATCCAGGCCCTGACCGAACACGCCAGCTTCACGTCCGGGCACATTTCCTTCCTGCTGGATGCGGCGCTGGGCCTGATCAACATCGAGCAGAACAGCATCATCAAGTTCTTCTCGGTGGTGGCGGTGGTGTTCCTGCCGCCGACGCTGGTCGCCTCGATCTACGGGATGAACTTCGACGAGATGCCAGAATTGCACTGGCTTTTCGGATATCCGTGGGCGCTGTTGCTTATGGTTATCAGCGGAGTAGCCCCGTTTTTGTGGTTCAAGAAGAAGGGCTGGCTGTAGAGCGGCCCATTCAACCCCAGAAATTGCCACGGCTAAGCCACAATCAGGCAACCGTTCCTTAAGCGCGATGCGCCAGACTGCTGCCTTTCGTAGTTGAAACTGGTGCGAATGACCGCAGTCGCCAATCTCTTCCGGCCGTTGGAGCCCCAGGCGTTGCGACAGATCCTGGAGGGTCATCGCCGCTATCTGGCTCACCGCACCGGGGGCCGGCGGGCGAACCTGACCTATGCGGACCTGTCCTGCTTCAAGCTGGACGGCATCGATCTGCGCGAGGCCGACCTGACCGGCGCGCGCCTGTCCGGGGCGATGCTCTCGGACGCCAAGCTGGCGGGAGCGGTGCTGTTCGGCGCCGACCTGCGCGACACCGACATGCGGCGCGCCGACCTCTCCAAGGCCGACCTTCGGGGCGCCTCGCTGCGCGGGGCCAACCTCGCCGGGGCCAACCTGGCGGGCTGCGACCTGCGCGAAGGCCGCATCGCCCTGCAGGACCGCAACGAGGGCTTCCGCTATCTCGATCACGCCGGCGGCCCGGGCGAGCTGAACTTCGCCGTCCTGGCGGGGGCCGACCTCACCGGCGCCCAGATGACCGGCGCCTCGGCGCTGGCCACCGACTTCACCGACGCCAACCTGACCGACGCCCAGCTCGGCGGGGCGCGCCTGATCAAGGCCAAGCTGGACGGCGCCAACCTCACCGGGGCCGACGTGGCCGGGGCCGACCTCTCGGGCGCCTCGCTGCGCCGGGCCATCCTGATCCGCGTCGACTTCAGCTTCGCCACGGTGGAAGGGGCCGACCTCTCCGACGTGCTGCGCGCGCCGCCGGCGGTGGTCTATGTCGAGGATCGGCCCCTGGCCCAGGTGCTCGCCGCCCACCAGGCGTTCTGCGACAGCCAGGGTGCGAGCGGTGCGCCGGCCCGCCTGTCCGGCGTCGACTTCCGGCCGCTGCGCTCGCTCAAGCGCCGCAAGCTCTCGGGCCTGATCGCCCCAGGCTCGATCTTCTTCGGCCTCGATATGGAAGGCGTGGAACTGCAGGGCGCGGACCTGTCGCGCTGCGATCTGCGCGGGGCCAACCTGCGCATGGCCGACCTGCGCGGCGCCAAGCTGATCGACGCCCAGCTGACCCGGATCGACCTCCGCGGCGCCCTGCTGGGCCCGCTGGAGATCGGCGTCGGCCGCTTCATGCGCACGGACTTCTCCCGCGCCAACCTGCGCCACGGCGACCTGCGCAAGGCCTATGCGGTCAAGGCCCGCTTCCTGGAAGCCGACCTCTCCGACGCCAAGCTCGACGACTGCGTCCTCACCGGCGCCGAACTGGAGGTCTAGTCCTTCAGTTGCTCCCCCGCTGGGGGAGCTGTCAGCCGAATGGCTGACTGAGGGGGATTGCTGACTCAGCAGGCCCCCTCCGTCGCGCCTCGCGCGTCACCTCCCCCAGAGAGGGAGGATCTAAAGCCCTACATCTCGTGCCGCAGCGGCTGCAGGCCCTGCCATTCCGGTTCGCGCTTCTCGGACTTGGCCTTGAAGGCCTCGCCCATGTGCGCGCCCGAGAACATCCCGGTCTGCCAGACGGCGATGTAGTCCAGGCCGTCCTTGATGGTGTGGTCGCGGGCGTAGTTGATCATCACCTTCGACCCCGTCACGGCCAGCGGCGCCTTGGCGGCGATCTCATGGGCGGTGGCCAGGGCGTGGGCGACGCATTCCTCGTGGGTCGGCAGCACCTCGTTGACCCAGCCGATCTCCTTGGCCTTGGCCGCAGGCATCCGCCGGCCGGTATAGGCCATCTCGCGCACCCAGCCCTCGGGGATCAGCTTGCACAGCCGCGGGAAGGTTCCGACGTCGGCGGTCATGCCGATGTTGATCTCCTGGATGCAGAAGAACGCGTCGGCGCTGGCGTAGCGGATGTCGCAGGCGCTGGTCATGTCGACCGCCCCGCCGATGCAGCCGCCCTGGATGGCGACGATCACCGGAATGCGCGCGTCGTCCAGACAGCCGAAGCAGTCCTGCAGCCACAGGATATGATGGCGCTGCTGCTCGGCGTTGATGTGCCGGTCCTGGTTCTGGTTCTGCGAGGTCGAGCCGCCGCCGCCGAACACCGCCAGGTCCATGCCGGCGCTGAAGTGCTTGCCGGTCGAGGAGATCACGATCGCCCGGGCGCGGGCGTTGTGGTCGATGTCCTTCACGATCACCGGCAGTTCGTTCCAGAACTCGCGGACCATCGAGTTCATCGCCTCGGGGCGCTTGAGCTGGATGTGGGCGACGTGGCCGTCCAGGCTGACGTCGAAACAGGTCCACTCGGTCGAAAAGGCGTCGGTCATTTGACTGCTCCCTGGGCTTTGTCGCGCAGCATATCGCGCGCGACGCTAGGGAAAGGAATGATTGAACTAGATGCTCCCCCGCTGGGGGAGTTGTCGGCCGCAGGGCCGACTGAGGGGGACTTTGAGTCCCGAGTTCTGAGCTGACCCCTCCGCCTCGCCTGTGGCGAGCCACCTCCCCAAAGGGGGAGATCTACACCTCACCCGTAGCGCATCTTGCCCAGCGCCGCGGCCACGTCGCGCAGCAGTTCGGAGGGCTTCAGGCCGGCCTTCCACTTCTCGAAGGCCATGACGTTCTCGATGCGCGCATCGACGAAGGCGACCGCGTCGTCGCGTCCGGACTGAAGCCGGATCGCCGTGGCGCTGGCGAGGATCCCCGAGAGGATGGCCCGCTTGGAATAGTGGTTCTCGTCGGTGGCGGTGTCGCCGGCCCAGCGCCACAGCTGGTCGGCGCTCTCCCACAGCAGGCGCAGCGCCAACGGCAGATGCATCGGCAGGGCGAGGAAACCTGCCCATCTGCCGACAGCGGCCCCATCCTCGGCCGCGGCGTCGATGCGGGCGAGCACGGCGGCGCGGATCCGCTCGCGGATCTTCAAGGACGCGGGGTCGGGCAGGGCGGCCAGGGCGCGGGCGTCGTGACGCCTTGCCAGCAAGGCGGCGAGGTCACGCGGACCATGCGGCAGCAGCAGCTCCACGTCGGCCGCCGACAGGCCCGCGGCTTCGCCGGCGGCCTTCACCGTCGGCCAGGTCCAGCCGCGATCGGCAGCTATCTGCAAGGCGGCGTCCAAAACCTGCTGTTCAGCGGCCTGCGCCCAGTCGTCTACATTCGCCATGGCGGCATCTTAGCGGGCGTTTTTCCGGCTGTCCGCCGTGGACATCGCCCTGGGGTTCTGCTATCCCGCCGCGCTCAAACCCGAAGGTCATGTGCCTGCGGGTGCACAGCTTTTGTCCGTTCGCCGCCGCCTGATGTCAGGAGGGCCGAGCGGGAACGGGTGATAGGAGAGAGACCTCTGGTTCAGATTTTCGTCCGCGACAACAACGTCGATCAGGCCCTCAAGGCGCTGAAGAAGAAGATGCAGCGCGAGGGCTCGTTCCGCGAAATGAAGCGGCACGTGCACTATGAAAAGCCGAGCGAAAAGCGCGCTCGCCAGAAGGCCGAAGCCGTGCGCCGCGCGCGCAAGCTGGCCCGCAAGCGCGCTCAGCGTGAAGGCCTGATCGCCGCGCCGAAGAAGCCGACGCGGTAAATATTAAGGCCTAGAGCCTAATGTGGGGGGCCGCGCGGGAGACCGCGCGGCCCTTTGCGTATCTGGAACCTGGCCCGGCCAAGCTAGTTCAACGAACCGCGATATTCGGTCGCGCGGCACGAGGCTTGCTAGTTCCGGGGGGCACTCCCACGTATTGTGGGCATTGAGAGACACTTTTCACGAAGGCGCGTCATGAACCTGCGTAATCTCGCCATCTGGGGCGTCATTGTCGTCGTTCTCATCGGCCTCTACAGCATGATGACCGGCGGCAGCCAGGCGGCCGGCGCCTCGGGCCAGATCTCCTACTCACAACTGCTGAGCAAGGTGAGCGCTGGCGAGGTGAAGGCGGCGACATTCCGTGGCACGGCCATCGAGGTGAAGGACACCTCGGGCAAGTCGTTCACGGCCCTGACCCCGAACAATCAAGACGACCTGATCAAGCGCCTGGAAGGGCAAGGCGCGGACATCAATGTGAAGTCCGCCGGGGGCGGCCTGCTGGGCCTGTTCCTGAACAGCCTGCCGATCCTGCTGCTGATCGGCGTCTGGATCTTCTTCATGCGTCAGATGCAGGGCGGCGCCCGCGGCGCCATGGGCTTTGGCAAGTCCAAGGCCAAGATGCTGACCGAAAACAAGAACCGCGTGACCTTCGACGACGTCGCCGGCGTCGACGAGGCCAAGGAAGAGCTGTCGGAAATCGTCGACTTCCTGAAGGACCCGCAGAAGTTCCAGCGTCTGGGCGGCAAGATCCCGAAGGGCGCCCTGATGGTCGGTCCTCCCGGTACGGGTAAGACCCTGCTGGGCCGGGCCGTCGCGGGCGAGGCCGGCGTGCCGTTCTTCTACATCTCCGGCTCGGACTTCGTTGAAATGTTCGTCGGCGTCGGCGCGAGCCGCGTGCGCGACATGTTCGAGCAGGCCAAGAAGAACAGCCCCTGCATCATCTTCATCGACGAAATCGACGCCGTCGGCCGCCATCGTGGCGCGGGCCTCGGCGGCGGCAACGACGAGCGCGAGCAGACCCTCAACCAGCTGCTGGTCGAGATGGACGGCTTCGACCCGTCGGAAGCGATCATCGTCATCGCCTCGACCAACCGTCCGGACGTCCTGGACCCGGCCCTGCTGCGTCCCGGCCGCTTCGACCGCCAGGTCGTCGTGCCGAACCCGGACATCGGCGGCCGCGAGCGGATCCTGCGCGTGCACATGAAGAACGTGCCGCTGGCCGCCGACGTCGAGGTCAAGACCATCGCTCGCGGCACCCCGGGTTTCTCCGGCGCCGACCTGGCCAACCTGGTCAACGAAGCCGCCCTGATGGCCGCGCGCAAGAACCGCCGCATGGTCACCCAGCGCGACTTCGAGGACGCCAAGGACAAGGTCATGATGGGCGCCGAGCGCAAGTCCATGGCCATGACCGAGGACGAAAAGCGGCTGACTGCCTACCACGAAGGCGGCCACGCCCTGATCGCCCTGAACGTCCCGGCCACCGACCCGGTGCACAAGGCCACGATCATCCCGCGCGGCCGCGCCCTGGGCATGGTCATGCAGCTGCCGGAGCGCGACCAGCTCTCCATGTCCTACGAGCAGATGACCTCGCGTCTGGCCATCCTGATGGGCGGCCGGATGGCCGAGGAGCTGATCTTCGGCAAGGACAAGATCACCTCGGGCGCCTCGTCCGACATCGATCAGGCGACCAAGCTGGCCCGCGCCATGGTCACCAAGTGGGGCTTCTCCGACAAGCTCGGCGTGGTGTCCTACGGTGAGAACCAGGACGAGGTCTTCCTCGGCCACTCGGTCTCGCGGACCCAGTCGGTGTCGGAAGAAACCGCCAACACGATCGACGCCGAGGTGAAGCGTCTGGTCCAGGGCGGCTTCGACGAGGCCCGCCGGATCCTGACCGAGAAGATGGACGACCTGCACACCCTGGCCAAGGCTCTGCTCGAGTATGAGACCCTGTCAGGCGACGAGATCATCAATGCGCTGAAGGGCGTGCCCCCGATCCGCGACGACGCCGATTCCAAGCGGCCTTCGGGCCCCTCGGTCTCGGTGCCGATCTCGCCGCGGCCCGAACCGGCCTAGAGCCAGTCACCAGAACCTAACTTGACGCCCTCCCGGCCCCGCGCCAGGAGGGCGTCTTGCTGTTCGGCCGCAGGAAAGGCTCGACCATGTCCGGCTCCGTGAAGGTGATGGGGATCGTCAATGTCACGCCCGACAGCTTCTCGGACGGCGGGAGATACCTGGATCCCGAAGCGGCCCTGGTCCATGCCCGGCGGCTGATCGCCGAGGGGGCCGACATCCTCGACATCGGCGCGGAATCCACCCGGCCGGGCGCCGAGCCGGTCCCGGCCGCCGAGGAGATCGCCCGGGCTGTCCCGCTGATCGAGGCGATCCGCGCGCAGAGCGACATCGCCATCTCCATCGACACCATGAAGCCCCAGGTCGCCCGCGCTGCGGTCGAGGCCGGCGCCTCCATGTGGAACGACGTCGCCGCCCTGGGCTATTCCGCCGACGCTCCGGTCATGGCCGCCGAACTGGGCTGCGAAGTGGTGCTGATGCACATGCGCGGGGAGCCGGGCACGATGCAGGCCGACCCGCACTATGACGACGTCGTCGCCGAGGTCTGCGCCTTCCTGGCCGATCGCGCCGACGCCGCCATCAACGCGGGCGTCGCCTACGAGAAGATCTGGCTCGATCCGGGCATCGGCTTCGGCAAGCGGCTGGAGCACAATCTCGCCCTGCTGGCCAACATCGACCGCATCGTCGGCCTCGGCTTCCGGGTGTTGCTGGGCGTCAGCCGCAAGCGCTTCATCGCCGGCCTCGACCCGGTCGGCGGCGCGGCGCTCGACGGACGCCTGGCCGGCTCGTTGGCCGCGGCCCTGGCGGGGGTCGACGCCGGCGCCACCGCCCTGCGCGTCCACGACGTCGCCGAGACGGTTCAGGCCCTGAAGGTCTGGCACGCGATCCGGACGCCCAGCTAGGCTTGGCGCCTCGCCGGCTGCAGCGTACTCAGCCAGTACGGACGCCGTCGGGCGGAGGGGGAATGATGAAGACCTGGATCGCGGGCGCGCTTGGCGCCCTGGCGCTGGCCGCGGCGGGCGCCGCGCAAGCCGCATCGCCGTTCGACGCAGCCGTGACCCAGGGCGACTTCGCCGTCCCCGACTTCAAGTTCCGCTCGGGCGAAACCCTGCCCAGCCTGAAGCTGCACTACCGCACCCTGGGCAAGCCGGTGCGCGACGCCCAGGGCCGAGTGACCAATGCGGTCATGGTTCTGCACGGCACCGGCGGTTCAGGCGCCCAGTTCCTGTCGCCGCAATTCGCCGAAGAGCTCTACGGCCCCGGCCAGCCGCTCGACATCACCCGCTACTACGTGATCCTGCCGGACGGCATCGGCCACGGGCAGTCGTCCAAGCCCAGCGACGGCCTCCGCGCCAAGTTCCCGCACTACGACTATGACGACATGGTCGAGGCCCAGCGGCGGCTGCTGGTCGATGGGCTGAAGGTCGACCGCCTGCGCCTGCTGATGGGCACGTCGATGGGCTGCATGCACGGCTTCGTCTGGGCCGAGGCCCATCCGGACTTCGCCAAGGCGATCATGCCGCTCGCCTGCCTGCCGGTGCAGATCGCCGGGATGAACCGCTATTGGCGCACGGCGGCGATCGAGACGATCAAGGCCGATCCGGCCTGGCAGGGCGGCGACTACCCGTCCCAGCCGGTCATCGGCCTGCGCGGGGCGGTGAACCTGGTGCTGCTGATGGGCGCCGCGCCCCAGGCCTGGCAGGCCCAGGCGCCGACGCGCGAAGCCTCCGAGGCGATGTACAAGGCGCGGATCGCGTCGGACCTGCCCACCCGCGACGCCAACGACCTGCTCTATCAGCTCGACGCCTCGCGGACCTACGACCCGTCGAAGGGGTTGGAGGCGATCACCGCGCCGATCACCTGGGTGAACTCGACCGACGACCTGATCAACCCGCCGGACCTCGGCATCGCCGAGCCGGCCGCCAAGCGGCTGAAGAACGGCAAGTTCGTGCTGATCCAGGCGACTCCCCAAACGCGCGGCCACGGCACGCACACGGCTGCGAAGTTCTGGAAGCAGGACCTGATCGAGCTGCTGGCCCGCTCGGAGACGCGCTAGCCCCGTCCGACAAATGGCATCTTGGTCGCCATGACGGTCATGAACTGGACGTTGGCGTCCAGCGGCAGTCCGGCCATGAAGACCACGGCGCCGGCCACCGCCTTGACGTCCATCACCGGTTCGACGGCCATCGAGCCGTCGGCCTGCGGAACGCCGGCGGACATGCGCGCGGTCATCTCGGTGGCCGCGTTGCCGATGTCGATCTGGCCGCAGGCGATGTCGTAAGCGCGGCCGTCCAGCGAGGTCGAGCGGGTCAGGCCGGTGATCGCGTGCTTGGTCGCGGTGTAGGCCACCGACCTCGGCCGCGGCGCATGGGCGGAGATTGAGCCGTTGTTGATGATCCTGCCGCCGCGCGGATCTTGATCCTTCATCAGCCGAAACGCGCCCTGGGTGCAGAGGAAAGCGCCGGTCAGGTTGACGTCGACCACGCGTTTCCAGGCCTCGAGGCTGAGGTCTTCCAGCGGAACCGGCGGGGCGCCGGTCCCGGCGTTGTTGAACAGCACGTCCAGCCGCCCGAAGCGTAGCTTCACCGCGTCGAACACCCCACGCGCCTGGCCCTCGTCGGACACGTCGGCGGGCAGGACCAGGGTTTCGCCGACGGCGGCCGTCGCCGTCTCGGTCAGGTTTGCCGCGCGGCGGCCGACCAGGGCCACCTTGTAGCCAGCTTGGCTGAGGGCCAGGGCGCTGGCGCGGCCGATTCCGGAGCCGGCTCCGGTGACGAGGGCGATCTTCATAGCGCCCAGCTTATGCAGCCCTGACCCCGACGGGAAGCGGCGCCTTTTGCAGTGGATACGTCGCAAATCCCGATGCATTCGTGCGAGCGGCGCGCTACCTCGACAGCATGAGCGATCACAAGGGACGCGTCCTGATCATCGCCGGCTCCGATTCCGGCGGCGGCGCGGGCATCCAGGCCGACATCAAGACCGTGACCATGCTGGGCGGCTATGCGGCCACGGCGATCACGGCCGTCACCGTCCAGAACACCCTGGGCGTCACCGGCGTCCATCCGATTCCGCTGCAGGTGGTCGAGGCCCAGGCCCGCGCCGTGCTGGACGATATCGGCGCCGACGCCATCAAGACCGGCATGCTGGGCGACACCGGCATGGTCGAGACCGTGGCGCGCATTCTCGACTCCAGCAGCGCTCCGGCCGTCGTCGATCCGGTGATGGTCGCCAAGGGCGGCTCCAGCCTGCTGGCGCCCGAGGCGGTCAAGGCCGTGCGCGCCCTGATGATCCCGCGCGCGGCTCTGCTGACCCCCAACGCCCCGGAGGCGCAGGCGCTGACCGGTCTGGCCGTCGAGAGCCTGGACGACCAGCGGCGGGC
The DNA here is from genome assembly GCF_056401675.1 of Phenylobacterium sp. P4_E10. NCBI lineage: Bacteria > Pseudomonadati > Pseudomonadota > Alphaproteobacteria > Caulobacterales > Caulobacteraceae > Phenylobacterium > Phenylobacterium sp. P4_E10. The sequence continues at coordinate 25,776 of NZ_JBFUIW010000015.1, forward strand.
GGGCGAGGCGCTGCTGGCGCTCGGCGCCAAGGCGGTGCTGATGAAGGGCGGCCACGTGCCCGGCGAAACCGTCACCGACCTGCTGCTGACCGCCGACGGCGAAACCACGTTCGAGGGCGAGCGCCTGCACACCCGCCATACTCACGGCACCGGCTGCACCCTGGCCTCGGCCTGCGCGACTGGCCTGGCGCAGGGCCTGCCGTTGACGGAGGCGGTGGCCCGCGCCTGGGCCTATGTGCACGAGGCCATGCGCCAGGCGCCGGGCCTGGGCGCCGGCCATGGCCCGCTTGGACACAATTGGCCTCTGAGGAATCTGAGATGAGCGGCGATCATACTGTTCGGCTGGAAGAGATCGTCCGCGCCACCCCAAGCCTGATGCATGTGCTGACCGCGGCCCGCGATCTGGCGCTGCCCGACTGGCTGATCTTCTCCGGCGCGGTCTACCAGCCGGTGCTTAATCACCTGACCGGACGCGATCCCGACTACGGGATCAAGGACTACGACATCGGCTACTTCGACCCTGACACCACCTACGAGGCCGAGGACGTGGTGATCCGCCGGGTCGCTGACGCCTTCGAGCCGCCGTTCAAGGAGATGGTCGAGGTCCGCAATCAGGCCCGTGTCCATCTCTGGTTCGAGGGCAAGTTCGGCGAGCCATATGAGCCGCTGAGCTCCAGCGCCGAGGCCCTGACCCGCTTCACCTCTACGATATTCGCGGTGGGGCTGCGGCTGGAGGCGGATGACGCCCTGACGATCCACGCCCCGTTCGGCCTGGAGGATCTGTTCGCCATGCGCCTGCGGCCCAATCCGGTCCGCCGGACCGGCGGCTACGCGCGGACGGCCGAGGCCGCCCGCCAGCGCTGGCCCGAACTGACGGTGCTGCCGGCTTAGAGGTAGCCGGGGCCGCGGATCTCCATCCAGCGGTCGGGGGCGGTCAGCGGAACGAAGCCGAACTGCGCATAGAGGCCGTGAGCGTCGCGGGTCGCCAGATGGGTGCGCCGGAAGCCCTGAAGGTCGGGATGGCCGCGCAGATAGCCGACCAGCTGCTTGCCAAGGCCCGTGCTGCGCGCCGCTTCATCAACAAACACGTCGCAAATCCAGCCGAAGGTCGCGCGGTCGGTGACCACCCGCGCCATGCCGAGCATCCGTCCGTCGGCATTGTACGCACCAATGGTGAGGCTGTTCTCGACCGCCTTGCGGAAGGTCTCCAGGGGGATGCCTTGCGCCCAGTAGCTCTCGACCGAGATCCAGTGGTGGGCGCGGGCCAGGTCGAAGCGGGCGGGATCATCGCTGATCGTCATGCCGTCGTCGTGGGTGAGCTGATGAACCATGGCGGCAGTCTCGTCCACCCGCGGCGACGGTCAAGCTCGCAGCAGAAAGGGGCGGCCCGGCTGGACCGCCCCTTCCCGCTCTCCTCGGCTACCCGATGTTAGCGGGGGCCGTAGCCGTAGCTGTAGCGGTCACGGTCGCTACGCTCCGAGCGGATGCGGTCTGACAGGACGTCAAAGCGACGATCGAGGTCAGCGCGTTCCCACTGCGACAGGCCGCCCGCCCGGTAGCGGGTCTCCAGGCGCGCGATGGTCTGGAACTCGCCGCGCAAGCGGAGGGCCTCCTGACGGGTCAACTGACCCGAGCGCAGACCCTGGTCGATGCGTCGGTCGAGCTGGGCCCGGCGCTGGTTGATGTCCATCCAGCCAGCGGGGCTCCAACGATCGTCGCGGTCGTAGCGGATACGCGTAGAGATGCTGTCGAAGCGGCGATCGAGGTCCTGGCGCTCCCATTGCGACAGGCCGTCGGCCCGGTATCGCATCTCCAGGTCGGCCACCGCGCGGTATTCGGCGCGCAGGTTGGCGGCTTCGCCGCGGGTCAGCTCGCCCGAACGCAATCCGGCGTCGATGCCGGCGTCGAGATTGGCCTGACGCTGGTTGATCGAGGCCCACGACTGCGCCGAGGCGGCGCCGGCCGTCAGGGCCAGGGTGGAGGCGGCAGCGGCGGCGGCGATGAGAGTGATCTTGTTCTTCATGGTTTCTCTCCTTGTCTTTCGACTGGAGCCTCAGAAAACCATGCGGGCTCTGACCTGAACCTGAGCCTGTCGTTGTTTTAGGTTCATGGAACCAAGCGCCGCTTTAGCGAACGCTCAAGCTTCGGCTAGGCGGCGGCCGCGGCCGATCCGGAAGTCGCCGCCTCGGTCAGGGCGCGGCTGATGGCCTCGTAGAGCTTGGCGATCTCGATGGGCTTGGCCACGTGCCCGTCCATGCCAGCGGCGAGATATTCCTCGACCTGGTGCGACAGGGCGTTGGCGGTGAGCGCGACGATCGGGGTCCGCTGGCGACCGCTTTCCTGCTCGGCCGAGCGGATCGCCCGGGCCGAGTCGATGCCGTCCATCACCGGCATCTGAATGTCCATGAGGATCAGGTCGTAGGCTCCGTCGCGCCAGGCGTCGAACGCCAGCTTGCCGTTGGCCACGATGTCGATGTCGATGCCCAGCGAACCCATGACCGCGGCCAGCACCTGCTGGTTGGTCGGGTTGTCCTCGGCCGCCAGCAGGCGCAGGGCGCCTTCTTCGGCCCCCTCGGCGACCTGCGGCTGGATCGCCTCGCTGGCGGTCAGCTCGCCCCGTTCCAGCGGCAGTTCGACGATAAACACCGAACCCTCGCCCTCGCGGCTCTCGACGCTGATCACGCCGCCCATCATCTGGGTCAGCTCGCGGCAGATCGCCAGCCCAAGGCCGGTGCCGCCGAAGCGGCGGGTGGCCGTGTTGTCGGCCTGGGTGAACTTCTCGAAGAGGCTGGCCTGCTTCTCGGCGGCGATGCCGACACCCGTGTCGCGGATGCTCAGCCGCAGGGCGCCGGACTCCGGGGCCACGTCGAACTGGGCGCTGACGCCGCCCTGAAGCGTGAACTTGACGGCGTTTGACAGCAGGTTGCCGACAATCTGGCGAATACGGTCGGCGTCGCCGCGCCAGGCGCCGCGGGCTTCCTCGGCGACCTCGACCTTGAAGTCCAGGCCCTTGCCCTGAGCGATCACCGTAAAGGACTCGCGGGTCGGGGCGACGGCGCTTTCCAGGTCGAAATCATCGACCAGCAGGGTCAGCTTGCCGGCCTCGATCTTGGACAGGTCCAGCACGTCGTTGAGCACGGCCAGCAGCAGGCCGCCCGACTGGCGGATCACGTCCAGCCGCTCGCGCTGCACCGGGGCCAGGTCGCCCATCGACATGACTTCGGCCATGGCCAGCACGCCGTTCAGCGGGGTGCGGATTTCGTGGCTCATATTGGCCAGGAACTGCGACTTCAGCACGTTGGCGGCGTTGGCCGCGTCGCGCGCTTCGACCAGCTCGCGCAGGGTCCGCTGCAGCGCCTGCTCGCGCTCGTCCAACTTCGCCAATAGGTGGTTGAAGCTGTCGGTCAGGCTCCGGAACAGGGCGTCCTCGGCTTCAACCTCGACGGGCGAGAAGCGGCCGCTGGCGGCCACATCGTGCATCGCTTCTGAAAGCTTGAGCACGGGTGCAATCACCTTGGAGGCGAGTCCGCGAGCCAGGAACAGGGCGACGCCGATGCCGCCGAAGAACAGGGCGCCGGTCAGGGCGATGAACTGAGGAAGCAGAGCCGTAAGCGAGGGCGTCTCGAACGTCATGTCGAGTTCGCCGAGCTTTTGCCCGTTCGCCTTCATCGGCGTGCGAATGGTGTCGAGTTCGGCCTCGGTCGGGGCGCCGGGCCGGCGGTAGACGGCGAGCTCGCGTCCCGAAGCGTCCAGCAGCCGGGCCTGGGTGACGCTCAGGTCATTGGCGAGCGTAGCAATGGTAGCCCTTGCCTGGGCGACATCTCCGTCCACGACGGCGGTCGCGGCGCCGGCGGCGGTGATCTCCATCAGGGCCACGTGGGCCTGGTGGTTCTGCTCGCGGGCGACGGCCCATTGCTGAAGCATGAAGGTCAGGCAGGCGGCGACCAGCACGACAACGGTCGTGATCAAGGCCACGCCCGCAACGCGCGCGTGGAAGGTCACGTGGGGCCGTGGGCCCGAGTTGCGAGGCTGGTCAGTCATGTCCGCCCAAGCTTCCGTCGAGCGTCCGGTTTAGGCGAATTCTCCTAACGGTTCGCTTCTTTCGGCCTCGCCTGCGGCGCGAAGTGTTGCCTAGACGACACGGTTACAACCGTCGAGCGACAAAATCGTGGTTAACGGAACATGAATCTCCTAGGTGGAATTTAACCTCCGGTTTATCTTAATGTCGTTAGGGTTAATTTCCTCGGAGGGGTTCCCCATGGAAAAGGCGTTTGTGGCACAACGTGTCGCGACCAAGTTGTTCTCGACGGAAGCGGCGGTTGACCAGGCCATGGTCGAAGCCACTGAACTGCTGGCGGACCTGCTGAAGGCTCGCTCGGAAGTTAACGCCTCGCTCGTCTTCGCGGACGAGGTGCAGGTGAAGATGGTCGAAGCCATCAAGGCGCTGGGAGAAGCCCGGACCGCGATGGTGGGAGTCCACGGGGAGCTGGCGGAAGCCCAGCTGCGCCTCGGCATTCGCACGAAGCTCGGCTACCACGACAAGCCGGTCGTCATGCGCAAGCGCGACGTCACGGAAATGCGCGAAGTCGGCTAAGCTCGGCTTTGGTTGCAATAGTTTAACTGGTCCTGCGCCCCTAATCAGAGTTAGGGGCGCAGGATCATGCCGAACTCACCAATCGTAATCGCGCTGACGCTCCTCACCTTGGGGATCTGCCTGTTCGCCCTGTGGAAGGGCGGCCAGGCGGAACGTTTTGGCGCCGGACTGATCCTCACCAACGCGTTGCTCAGCACCGTTGGCGACCTTCTCTTCCCACATGCGGATCTCGCCATCCTCTGGCTGATCGCCGACGGCCTCACCGCCGTGGGCCTGCTTGTCGTGGCCGTGGTCTATGCGAGCTTCTGGCTGGGCGGCGTGATGTTGCTCTACGCCATCCTCTTCACCCTGCACTCGTTCTACTTCGTCACCGGGCGCGAGGTGGACCTGTTCCATGCACGCGTGAACAACGCCGACTTCCTGGGCATCAGCGTCTGTCTGGCGATCGGCACGATCATCGCCTGGCGCCGCCGCGTCGTCGCCCGCAAGGCAGCCGCCAAGGCCCAGGCTGCGCAAGTGACGCAAAGCGCCTAGGCGGCCGGGCGCCGCTCTAGCGTCGCCACCGCCACGCCGGCCAGGATCAGCGCCAGCGCCAGGAACGCGGTCCAGCTCGGTCGTTCGCCGAGGAAGGCGACGCCCAGCGCCGTCGCCCATAGCGGCGCCACATAGATCGACAGCGACACGAACAGCGGCCCGCGCCGCTGAATCAGGAACACCCAGCCGATCGTCGCCAGGCCGGCGGGAAACACCCCCTGGAAGATCACCGCCGCCAGGGCCGGCGCCGGCGGCCAGGGCGGCAGCGGGGCGAGCACGGTGGCCGCAAGCGTGGCGTAGATCGCGCCCCACAACGCCAGCATCAGCGCGCCGGCGGTGGCCGAAACCTGCGGCGCACGCTTGGTGATCACATTGGCCACCGCATAGAGGCCGGCCGCCGAGATCGCCGCGATCATCGCCAGGCTCTCGAGGTTGAACCCCGCCGCCAGCTTGGGAGCCAGAAGCGCGGCCAGTCCTGCAAAGCCCAGCAGGACGCCTCCGGCCCGCTGGCCGGTCAGCCGGTCGCCCGGAATGAACAGGTGGGCCAGCACCGCCGTGAAGATCGGCGAGGCCCCGTTGCACATGGCGTTCACCGCCGAGGGCAGGCTCTGGGCGGCGTAGGCGAACAGGATGAACGGCGCGGCCATGCCCACCAGGCCGGTGACCGCATAGAACCGCCAGGCCGGGTGGCTCAGCGGCGGCAGCGGTTGGCGCTGCGTGGCCAGCACCGTCGCCAGGGTGGCGACCGCGATCCAAAGTCGCAGGGCCGCGTTCCATGACGGACCGAGCGATTCCACCGCGATCTTCAGCGCCGCGAAGGCCGATCCCCAGGCGACGACGAGGAACGCCATCACCAGCCAGTCAACGGTTTGCGGGCGGTTCATGGCTCTTGCAGATCACGGCCGCAGCGGCTGGCCAAGCTGCATCCGGGCCGGCGCCGCTCAAATCGGGTTTCGAAAACTTTCACTTGCGCCCCGATCGAAACCGGAGTTTCTCCGCCGCGGGCCACACCCCCCCAACGGGGTGCTGCTCATCTGTAAGGATGGGAGACATCGATATGACGACCCTCGCCAAGCCGGCAATGCGTCCGGCTCGCCCCGAATTTTCTTCCGGCCCCTGCGCCAAGCGCCCTGGCTGGACCCCCGAAAATCTCCAGAACGCCGTCCTCGGCCGCTCGCACCGCTCCAAGCTGGGCAAGGCGCGCCTGCAGGAAGCGATCGACCGCACCCGTCAGGTGCTGGAGGTTCCGGAAGATTTCCTGATCGGCATCGTGCCCGGTTCGGACACCGGCGCCGTCGAGATGGCGATGTGGTCGATGCTGGGCGCGAGGCCGGTCCAGCTGCTGGCCTTCGAATCGTTCGGCAAGGATTGGGTCACCGACGTGACCAAGCAGCTGAAGCTGCCGGCCGAAGTGCTGGACGCCCCCTATGGCGAGCTGCCGGACCTGACCAAGGTCCGCAAGGACGCCGACCTGGTCTTCACCTGGAACGGCACCACCTCGGGCGTCCGCGTCCCGAACGCCGACTTCATCGCCGCCGACCGTGAAGGCATCACCATCTGCGACGCCACCAGCGCCGCCTTCGCCCAGGATCTCGACTGGGCCAAGCTCGATGTCGTCACCTTCTCCTGGCAGAAGGCGCTGGGCGGCGAGGGCGCGCACGGGATCCTGATCCTGTCGCCGCGCGCGGTCGAACGACTGGAAAGCTACACCCCGGCCTGGCCGATGCCGAAGCTGTTCCGGATGACCAAGGCCGGCAAGCTGGCCAAGGACATCTTCGAAGGCGCGACCATCAACACCCCGTCCATGCTCTGCGTGGAAGACGCCATCGACGCGCTGAAGTGGGGCGCCCAGATCGGCGGCCTGGTTGAAATGCAGCGCCGCGCCGACTCCAACCTGGCGGCCCTGGCCGACTGGGTCGCCAAGGCCGATTGGGTGGACTTCCTGGCCGCCGACCCGGCCACGCGGTCCAACACCTCGGTCTGCCTCAAGGTGGTCGACGCCCGCATCACCGCCCTGGCCGACGACGCTCAAGCCGACTTCGCCAAGAAGCTGGCCGCCGTCCTCGAGAAGGAAGGCGTGGCCCTGGACATCGGCGGCTACCGCGACGCTCCGGCCGGCCTGCGCATCTGGTGCGGCGCCACGGTCGAGACCTCCGACCTCGAGGCCCTGACCCCGTGGCTCGATTGGGCGTTCGCCTCGACCCTCGAGCAACTTCAAGCCGCCTAGGCCCTTCGCGTCCTCGCCACTCCACGCCCAAGAACCGCGTGGGGCCGAGGACGACTATCCCCATATCCGCAAGGAAATTCCCATGCCCCGCGTCCTTATCGCCGACAAGCTGAGCCCCGCCGCCATCGACATCTTCAAGCAACGCGGCGTCGACGCCGACGTGAAGACCGGCCTCTCGAAGGAAGAGCTGCTCAAGATCATCAACGACTATGACGGCCTGGCCGTCCGCTCGGCCACCAAGGCCGACAAGGACGTCATCGCCGCCGCCGGCAATCTGAAGGTCATCGGCCGCGCCGGCATCGGCGTGGACAATGTCGATATCCCCGCCGCGACCTCCAAGGGGATCGTGGTGATGAACACCCCGTTCGGCAACTCGATCACCACCGCCGAACACGCCATCGCCATGATGTTCGCCCTGGCCCGCCAGCTCCCCGCCGCCGACGTCTCGACCCAGGCCGGCAAGTGGGAGAAGAACCGCTTCATGGGCGTGGAGCTGTACGCCAAGACCCTCGGCCTGATCGGCGCCGGCAACATCGGCGGCATCGTCGCGGACCGCGCCAACGGCCTGAAGATGAAGGTCGTCGCCTACGACCCCTTCCTGTCGGCGGAGCGCGCCGTCGAGATCGGCGTCGAGAAGGTCGAGCTGGAAGAGCTGCTGGCCCGCGCCGACGTCATCACCCTGCACACCCCGCTGACCGAGAAGACCCGTAACATCCTGTCGGCCGAGAACCTGGCCAAGACCAAGAAGGGCGTGCTGATCGTCAACTGCGCGCGCGGCGGCCTGGTCGACGAAGCGGCTCTGCGCAAGGGCCTGGACGACGGCCACATCGGCGGCGCGGCCTTCGACGTGTTCGTCGAGGAACCGGCCAAGGACAACGTCCTGTTCGGCGCGGAGAACTTCATCGCCACCCCGCACCTTGGCGCCTCGACCCTGGAAGCTCAGGAGAACGTCGCCCTGCAGGTGGCCGAGCAGATGAGCGACTACCTGCTCACCGGCGCGGTCTCCAACGCGCTGAACAGCCCGTCGGTCACCGCCGACGAAGCGCCGAAGCTGAAGCCGTTCGTGGCCCTGGCCGAGCGCCTCGGCGCCTTCGCCGGCCAGATGGTCGACGTCGAGGTCAAAGCCGTGGACATCGCCTACGAGGGCGAAGTCGCCAACCTCAACACCCGTCCGCTGACCGCGGCCTCGCTGGCCGGCGTGCTGCGCCCGATGCTGGCCGAGGTGAACATGGTCTCGGCTCCGGCCGTGGCCAAGGAGCGCGGCATCACCGTCTCGGAAAGCAAGCAGGACGACAGCCCGATCTATGACAGCCTGGTGCGGATCACCGTCACCACGGCGCTGGGCAAGCGCTCGTTCGCCGGCACCGTGATGGCCGGCGCGCCGCGCATCATCGAGGTCAAGGGCATGGACCTGGACGCTCCCTTCGCTCAGACGATGCTCTATGTGAACAACCAGGATAAGCCGGGCTTCATCGGCGCCCTGGGCGCGCTGTTGGCGCAGGACGACGTCAACATCGCCACGTTCAACCTCGGCCGGGTCTCGGTCGGCGAGGACGCCATCGCCCTGGTCGGCGTCGACCAGGATCCGGGCGATGAGCTGGTCGCCAAGATCCGCGCTCTGCCGCACGTCAAGGAAGCCCGCACCCTGCGGTTCTAAGAAAGGCGCTGTCCTCCCTCGCGTTCCGCTAAATCCGGACGCGGGGGAGGGCGCACTTGCCCGCGGTTTCGGCCACGCGCACCGTGTCTCCATCCGGAGGCGCGATGACTCCCCACCAGCAAGCTGAAGCCGAGTTGACGGCCTATGGCCTGACACTGCCCGGCGCCGAAGTCGGCCGCGGCTGGCAGCTGACCCGCGCCATGTACGTGAACAGGAAGATGTTCGCCATCTTCGGCGAGAAGGCCGAGCCGCTCGACGCCCTGACCATCACGGTGAAATTGCCGATCTCGGCCGAGATGGTCGCTGACCTCGATTTCGTTCGCGAGAGCCGCGGCTGGTACAAGCAGCACGACTGGGTGATCGCCCATTTCGGCCCCGACGATGATATCCTCGCCGAGCTCGACACGCTGAGGGCTTGGCTCAAGCAGAGCTACATGGCCATCGCGCCGAAGAAGCTGAGCAAGTTGGTCGAGGTGGCGCCGCGAGCCTGAATGGCTCTAGCCGCCCGACAACGCCCCGAAGATCAGCACTTCGTCAGCTTCCGCCAGCGTCAGTCGGATGTCGGGCGCGCGGTCGCCGTTGCGGAAGATGCGCATGTGGCGGCGGATGCGGTCCTGCTCGTCGATCACCCTGAACTTCAGGCCGGGATAGCGGCGGTCGAGGTCGTCCAGCACTTGCTCGATGCTGCCGCCGTCCGCGGCCAGCCGGCTGACCCCGTCCGTGTAGGAGGTCAGCTGCGAGGGGATGAAGACCTGGACCATCAGAGTGGGGCCGCCACCACCGAATAGATTTCCGGAAGATGCTGCGCCACCGGCCGCCAGGCGCCGCCCTCGTCGTCGCTCATCCAGACTTCGCCGTTGGTGGCGCCCAGATAGAGGCCGACCGGATCGTTGGCGTCGGCGCAGAACGCCTGGCGCTTGACGGTGAACCAGCCCTGCTCGGTCGGGAAGCCGTGGTCCTGCCGCTCCCAGCTCTTGCCGGCGTCGCGGGTGCGATAGGCGGCGGGCCGCCCGCCTGGGCTTGTACGCGGCCAGACCTCGGTGCCGTCCATCGGAAACACCCAGGCGGTGTCGGCCTGGCGCGGATGCGGGACGATGGTGAAGCCGATGTCGCCGATCTCCTGCGGCATGGCCTGACCGATCCGGTCCCAGCGCTCGTCTGGCCGATCCAGCCGGTAGATGCCGCAGTGGTTCTGCTGCCAGATGCGGTCGGGCATGGTCGGGGCCAGGGCGATGTAGTGGGCGTCCTGGCCGTACTCCGGATAGGGGTCGGGAAAGAAATTCGCCTCCACGCCCTGATTGAGAGGTCGCCAACTGCCGGCTTGGTCCAGGCTCTCGAACACGCCGCCGGTGGAGGTGGCGAGGTACATGTGGCGCGGGTCGCGCGGGTCGATCTGGATCTGGTTGAGAAGGGCCCCGTCCGGCGTGCCGCCGTCGGCAGGGCACCAATCCCAGTATTTCGGGTGATCGTTGAAGCCGGCGACGCTTTCCCAGGTGACGCCGCCGTCAGCGCTACGGAACAGGCCCGGCGGCGAGGTCCCCGCCCACCACACGTCCGGTTCGCTGAGGTGGCCGGGCTCCAGCCAGAAGCTGTGGTCCACCGATCGGGCCGGTCCGTCTTCCTCCGCCTTCGCAAAGGCCGGCGGCTGTTTGGCCTCGGCCCAGGTCTGGCCGCCGTCGGTAGAGCGGAAGATGGTCGGGCCCAGGTGGCCGGTGGAGGCGGCCATCAGCAGGGTCTTTCCGTCGCGCGGATCGAGCACCAGGTGGTTGACGATGTGGCCGAGGAAGATCGGCCCCTGAACCGCCCACTTCTTGCGGGCGGCGTCGCTGCGATAGATCCAGGCGCCCTTGCGGGTGCCGACGAGAAGCTGGACTGCGGTGGACATGGGACCTCCCGGAATTCTGCTTTGCCGAAGCATAGCACCTGTCCGAACGCCGGGGCGCCACCGTGAGGTGCTTGACTCCTGCGCGCTCAAAACTAGAACAAAAGAAGAACTTGGAGAACGGAAAAGCCATGTCCGGTTTTCGCGATGGCCGCCTGGCGGCGCTCAAGGCGAAGATCTCCGCGCTCGAGGCGGGGGGGCGAGCGGACTCTGAATCTCTACCGTTCGGCGCGTCGCTGCTGGATCGCTGCCTGCCGGGCGGAGGCTTGCCGCTGGGCCAGTGGCACGAGTTCACCGGCGCGGGAATGGAGGCCGAGATCGGCGCCTGCCCGGCCGCCTTCGCCGCCCTGAGCGCCGCGCCCCTGGCTCGCCGGGGCGAGGCGGTCTGGATCCTGCGCCGCGACGACCTGTTCGCCCCTGGCCTGGTCGGGCTGGGCTTTCCGGCCCAGCGCCTGATCCAGGTCTGCGCCCGCGACGAGGACGAAGCCTTGGCCGTGGCCGAGGACGCCCTGGCCAGCGTCGGGGTGTCGGCGGTGTTCGCCGAGGTGGAAAGCGTCGACCTGACCGCCGGCCGGCGCCTGCAGCTGGCCTGCGAGAAGCACGGAGCCACCGGCTTCATCATCCGCCGCCGGCCCTATGGCGGGACGGGACGCAGGGAGACGACGGGTTCGGCCGCGGCCACCCGCTGGAAGATCACGCCCGAGGTCAGTGAGCCTGGCCCCGGGGAGTTTGGCCTGGGCCCGCCGCGCTGGCGAGCCGAGCTGGAGCGCTGCCGGGGCGGGCGACCGGGCGTCTGGCTGATGGAGGCCGCGGCCGCATACACCTGGGAGGCCGAGAATGGCCCGCATCCTCTGCGCGTGGTCGCCGAACTGGGCGATCGCCAACTGGCGCCGGCGGAACGCCTCGCAAGCTGAGGCCCTGTTTTCAGTTCCTCCCCTCTTGGGGGAGGTGGATCGGCGCGAAGCGGCGAGACGGAGGGGGACTGCTCCCTCGTCGGCGTCAAAGTCCCCCTCAGTCAACCATCCGGCTGACAGCTCCCCCAGAGGGGGAGCACCCCCCTTCGCCCTGATTGAGACCGTCAAGGGCGCGCGCCGGCTGGCGGCGGTGGACAAAGGCGCCCGGGCGCTCGGCCTGTTCGCCGGCCAGAAGGCGGCCGACGCCATGGCCCTGGTGCCCAACCTCGTCACCGCCGAGGCCGAGCCGGAGGCGGACGCCGCAGCGCTGACCGCCCTGGTCGACTGGTCGGTGCGCTTCTCGCCGGCGGTGGCCGCGGCCGCGCCCGACGGCCTGTTCCTGGACATTGCCGGCGTCGCTCATCTGTGGGGCGGCGAGGCGCAACTCGCAGCCGACTATCGCGCGCGGCTGGCGAAGAGCGGCGTCTATGTGCGGTGCGCGGTGGCCGACACGCCCGGCGCGGCCTGGGCCCTGGCCCACTACGGCAAGGGCGCAGAGATCGTCGCTCCGCCGAACGGACAGGCCGACATGCTGGCCTATCTGCCGCCCGCGGCCCTGCGCCTGGAGCCGGAGGCCGCCGCCCAGATGGAGCGCCTGGGGCTGCGGCTGCTGCTGCAGATTCTCGGCCTGCCGCGTGCGCCGCTGGCCCGCCGCTTCGGCCGCCAGACCCTGATCCGCATCGACCAGGCCATGGGCCGGGCTGAGGAAGCGCTGAGCTTTCGGCGTCCGCCGCACCCCTGGTTCGCGCGGCTGGCCTTCTTCGAGCCGATCAGCGCCCTGGAAGACCTGCAGCGGGTCACCTTCGATGTCGCCGCCAAGCTGTGCGAGCGGCTGGAACGCGAGGGTCAGGGCGCCCGCCGCTTCCGTATCGCCTTCCATCGGGTGGATGGCATCGCCCTGCCGCTGGACATCGGTCTGGCCCTGGCGGCCCGCGACCCGGCCCGGATCGCCAAGCTGCTGAACCCCAAGCTGGAGACCATCGACCCCGGATTCGGGATCGAGGTGGTCACCCTGGAGGCCGAGGACGTAGAGCCCATTTCCGGCCGCCAGGTGGGTCTGGACGCCCGCCAGGACGCGGCGGTGGAGGATGGCCTGGCGCCGCTGGTCGATCGGCTGACCAACCGTCTGGGCGAGGGCCGGGTCTGGAAGACCGCGCCGGTGGAAAGCCATGTGCCCGAACTCTCGGCCCGGCCCGCCGCTCCCTTCGGCCCCGTCGCGGCTCAGGCCTGGAACCCGGAGGCGCCGCGGCCGCTGCGTCTGTTCCGCCAGCCGGAACTGCTGGAAGGGGTGATGGCCCTGACCCCCGACGATCCGCCGCGCCAGTTCCAGTGGCGGCGGCGGGTGCACCGTATCGCCCGCGCCGAGGGTCCCGAGCGCATCGGCGAGGAGTGGTGGCGCGGCGACATCACCGCCGTCAGCCCGCACCATGTCCGTGACTACTACCGGGTCGAGGACCAGGCGGGCGCGCGCTTCTGGGTCTATCGCGAGGGGCTGTACGAGGCCGGCGCGCCGGCTCGCTGGTGGATGCATGGGGTGTTCGGATGACCCGTTACGCCGAGCTCCAGACCACCAGCAATTTCTCCTTCCTGCGGGGCGCATCGCACCCGTACGAGCTGGTCAGCGCCGCAGCCATGCTGAAGCTGGAGGCGGTCGGGATCTGCGACCGCAACTCCCTGGCCGGGGTGGTGCGGGCCTGGTCGCAAGTGAAGCGGCTCAAGGAGCACGGCCTCAAGGTCCGCGCCCTGACCGGTTGCCGGCTAGACTTCGCCGACGGGACGCCGTCGCTGCTCTGCTACCCGTCTGACCGCGAGGCCTATGGCCGCCTGACCCGGCTGCTGACCGCCGGCCAGCTGCGCTCGGAGAAGGGCGAGTGCGAGCTGCATTGGGAGGACTTCCAGCAGGCGGCCGAGGGCCAGCTGGTGCTGATCGTGCCGCCGCCGCGTCTGGACGAGCGGTTCGAGCGCGACCTGCGCCGCATTGGCGGGGAGTTGCGCGGCCAGGTCTGGCTGGCCGCCTCGCGGCCCTATGGCGCGCGCGACCTGCAGCGGCTGTCGAAGCTGGCCGCCCTGGCGCAGATGTCGGGCGCGCCGATGGTCGCCACCAACGACGTCCTCTACCACCTTCCCGACCGCCGCCCGCTGCAGGACGTGGTCACCTGCATCCGCGAGACCTGCACCATCCACGAGGCCGGCCTGCGGCTGGAGGCCAACGCCGAGCGGCACCTGAAGCCGCCGGAGGAGATGGCCCGCCTGTTCGCCCGCTTTCCGGGCGCCGTGGAGCGCAGCGTCGAGATCGCCGAGCGGGTCGGCTTCGACCTGTCGAACCTCAGCTACGAGTACCCGGACGAGCCGGTGCCGTCCGGCAAGACCGCGATCCAGCACCTGCGCGACCTGACCTGGGAGGGCGCCCAGTGGCGGTTCGAGAGGGGCATGGGCGAGAAGGAGCGCAAGACCCTGGAGCATGAGTTGGAGCTGATCGAGAAGCTCGGCTTCGCCAACTACTTCCTTACCGTGCACGACATCGTTCAATGGGCCCGCGAGCAGGACATCCTCTGCCAGGGGCGGGGCTCGGCGGCCAATTCCTGCGTCTGTTTCTGCCTGGGGGTGACCGCGGTCGACCCGACCAAGGATGACCAGGATCTGCTGTTCTCGCGGTTCATCTCCGAGAAGCGCGGGGAGCCGCCGGACATCGACGTCGACTTCGAGCACGCCCGCCGCGAGGAGGTGATGCAGTACGTCTATCGCCGCTATGGCCGCCACCGGGCGGCGATCGTGGCGACGGTGATCCACTACCGCCCGCGCATGGCGATCCGCCAGGTCGGCAAGGCGCTGGGCCTGACCGAGGACGTCACCGCCGCCCTGGCCGGGACCATCTGGGGCAGCTGGGGCGAGGAGGTGCCGGACGACTACATCCGCCAGGCCGGGCTCGATCCCGCCAACCCCGAAGTCCGCCGGGCGGTCGACCTGGCCACCCAGCTGCTGAAATTCCCGCGCCACCTGTCGCAGCACGTCGGCGGCTATGTGCTGACGAAGCGGCGGCTGGACGAGACCGTGCCGATCGGCAACGCCGCCATGGTCGATCGCACCTTCATCGAGTGGGACAAGGACGACATCGATGCACTGGGCCTGATGAAGGTCGACGTGCTGGCGCTCGGCATGCTGACCGCCCTGAAGAAGAGCTTCGACATGATCCCCGCCGACGATCCCATGGTCGGGCGCAAGATCAGCAACATCGCCCACATCCCCCAGGAGCGGCCGGAGGTCTACGACATGCTCTGCAAGGCCGACTCGGTCGGGGTGTTCCAGGTCGAGAGCCGGGCCCAGATGTCGATGCTGCCCCGGCTGAAGCCGCGAAAGTTCTACGACCTGGTGATCGAGGTGGCGATCGTGCGGCCAGGCCCGATCCAGGGCGACATGGTCCATCCCTATCTGCGCCGCCGCGACGGGATCGAGCCGATCGACTACCCCCGCCCCTCGCCGCCGCATCCGCAGGACGAGCTGAAGGCGATCCTCGGCAAGACCCTGGGCGTGCCGCTGTTCCAGGAACAGGCCATGCGCATCGCCATCGAGGCGGCCAAGTTCTCCGAGAACGACGCCGACGGCCTGCGCCGCTCGATGGCCACCTTCCGCCATCACGGCAATGTCGGGGAGTACGAGCAGAAGTTCATCCAGGGGATGGAATCGCGCGGCTACGACCCGGCGTTCGTCGGCCGCTGCTTCGAGCAGATCGAGGGGTTCGGCTCCTACGGCTTTCCGGAGAGCCACGCGATCAGCTTCGCCCTGCTGGTCTACGCCTCGGCCTGGGTGAAATGGCGCTGGCCGGACGCCTTCCTGGCCTCGCTGCTGAACAGCCAGCCGATGGGCTTCTACCAGCCGGCCCAGCTGGTGCGCGACGCGCGCGAGCATGGGGTCGAGGTGCGCGGCCCCGACCTGCTGGCCAGCGACTGGGACTGCACCTTGGAGACCGCCGCCAAGCCGGGCCGCTATCGCGCCGTCCGCCTGGGCCTGCGCCAGATCAAGGGCTTCAGCGAAAAGGAGGCCGAGCGTCTGGTCGCCGCCCGCGAGGCCGGCGTGCGCAGTATCGAAGGTTTCGCGGTTCAGGCCGGGCTCAACCGTCGCTCGCTGGAGCTGCTGGCCGAGGCCGACGCCTTCGCCTCGCTAGGTCTCAGTCGTCGTCAGGCGCTGTGGGCGGTGAAGGGCCTGGCCGACGAAACCGGATCGCTGAAGACCGCCCCGCTGCTGGCCGCCATGGGCGTAAAGGAACATCAGGTCGAGCTGCCGCTGATGAACCTGCCCCAGGAAGTGACCGAGGATTATCGCACCACCAGCCTGTCGCTGCGGGCCCATCCAGTCGGCTTCTTCCGCGAGAGCTTGAAGAATCTGGGGGCGATCACGGCCCGCGAGTTGCTCCGCACGCGCGACCGCAAGCTGGTCTCCGTCGGTGGATTGGTGCTGGTCCGCCAGCGGCCGGGCACCGCCAAGGGCGTGACCTTCCTGACCCTGGAGGACGAGACCGGCATCGCCAACATCGTGGTCTGGAAGGACGCGTTCGACGCCAACCGGCGGCTGGTCATGACCTCGTCCTTCCTGGTGGTCCACGGCCAGGTGCAGAGCGAGAGCGGCGTGGTCCACGTGGTGGCCCGCAAGTTCACCGACCTTTCCCACCGCTTGGCCGAGATGCGCCAGGAAGATGGGCCCGCGCCGCAGGTCCGCAGCAAGGTCCAAGGCGGTCTGATCCGTAGTCGCGACTTTCACTGAAGCTTGACCTGATCGGCTGCGCGCCGAATTCTCCCCAGCCGCAAGAGGGGGACCGCCATGCTGCGTCTGGGCGTCGTACTGTTGGGAAGTCTGGTTCTGGCCAGCGCGGCCAGGGCCGAGGCCCCGAAGGTCAAGGTCGAGAGCGGCGTCCTGGTCGGCCAGGAGACCGAGCGCGCACTGATCTTCCGCAACGTGCCCTATGCCGCGCCGCCGATCGGCGACCTGCGCTGGGCGCCGCCGAAGCGTCCACTGGCCTGGAGCGGCGAACGCCCGGCGGCGGAAAAAGGCCCGTCCTGCCCGCAGAAGATGAACGCCGACGGTTCTCCCAACGAAGGCAGCGCCAACGGGCCGATCAGCGAGGACTGCCTGCAGCTCAACGTCTTCGCACCCAAGGGCGCCAAGAAGGCCCCGGTCATGGTCTGGCTGCACGGCGGCAGCCACAAAACCGGAGCCGGCTGGATCTATGACGGCCAGAACTTCGCCCGCGACGGCGTGGTGCTGGTGGCGATCAACTACCGCCTCGGCGCGCTCGGCTATTTCGCTCATCCGACCCTGACCAAAGCGGCCGCCAAGGGCGAACCGCTCGGCGACTACGGCCTGATGGACCAGATCGCCGCCCTGCAGTGGGTCCAGCGCAACATCGCCGCCTTCGGAGGCGATCCGAAGAACGTCACCGTCTTCGGCGAAAGCGCCGGCGGCGGCAGCACGCTGGCGCTGCTCGCCACGCCCAGCGCTAAGGGCCTGTTCCAGAAGGCTGCGGTGCAGTCGGGGGGAGGCTGGAGCAAGCCGACCACCCTGGCCAAACAAGAGGCCGCCGGGACATCCGCCGCCGCCAAGCTCGGCCTGCCGGCGGATGTCCCGCTCGCCGATCTTCGCGCCGTGCCGGCGGAGCAATTGGTCGAGGCCACCGAGGCCGCCGACTATGGCCCGTTCGCCGACGGGCGGCTGTTGAAGGAAACCGTCGCCCAGGCCTTCGCCGCCGGCCGTGAGATCGACGTTCCGCTGATGATCGGCGCCAATTCCGGAGAAGACTCGCTGCTGGGCCGCAGCCTTCCGAACGCCGCAGCGATGGCGGCGCTGATCCCGGCGCAAACTAGAGCTGCTTATTCCGACGAGGCGGCCAAGGGCGACGAGGCCCTGGTGCGTGCAGCGTTCGGCGACCACTACATGGTCGCTCCGGCCCGTTGGCTGGCGGCCAAGGCGGCCGACGGCAAGCCCGCCTGGCTGTACCATTTCTCCTATGTCGGCTCACGCTTCCGGCCGATGGGGGTCACCACCTCGGCCCACGCCGCCGAGATCCAGTACGTGTTCGAGTACTGGGGCCGGCGCACGCCCGAGAGCATGGTCGCCGCGGACGACCGGGCGATGGCGACCCTGATGCACGGCTGCTGGGTGGCGTTCGCCAAGACCGGCGCGCCCGCCTGCGCCGTCGCTTGGCCACCCTATGAGCCGGCCAAGGACCAACTGGTGGAATTCGGCCCCGACAGCGGCGTGCGCAGCGGCTTCCGAAAGGACCGGCTGGACGCCCAGGAGGCGCTCGTCCTGCCAAGCTTGACCCTGCCTTAGAACTGAATCGCCAAGCTCGGCGTTCTGAGACTCTGGCCTTTCGGGGAGTCTGGAAACATGGCCGCGCGTCCCACTTGGCAGGGCTATCTGCGCCTCTCGCTCGTCAGCTGCCCCGTGGCGCTCTACACCGCCACCTCACGCAGCGCCGACGTCTCCTTCAACATGCTGCATAAGGAGACGCACAACCGCATCCGCATGATTCCGACCGACCCCGAGACCGGGCCGGTCGAACGAGCCGACATCGTCAAGGGCTACGAGATCGAGAAGGGCCGCTACGTCGTCGTCACCGACGAGGAGATCAAGAACGTGCGGCTGGAGACCACCCGCACCATCGACATTGAGCGCTTCGTCGACGCCGCGGAGATCGACCGGCTCTACTGGAACGATCCGTACTTCCTGGCTCCGGACGGTGAACTGGCGGCCGAGGCCTTTGGCGTCATCCGCGAGGCGATGGAAGGGGCCGGAAAACTGGCCCTGGCTCGGGTCGTGATGCATCAGCGCGAGCGGCTGATGGCGCTGGAGCCCCGCGATCTGGGGATTGTCGCCTACACCCTGCGCAACAACAAGGAAGTGCGCGACCCGGCCGAATTTTTCGATCGGATCCCGGACGCTAAGGCCGATCCGAAGATGGTCGCCATCGCCGAGAAGATCATCGATCAATTGGAAGGGCCGTTCGATCCATCGGAGTTCAACGACCGATACGAGGAAGCTCTGCGCAAGCTGATCAAGGAGAAGGAGGCCAGCCACGGCGTCACCGCTCCGGTCGAGGAGCCCAAGGAGGCCGAGGTCATCGATCTGATGGAGGCCCTGCGCCGCAGCCTTGGCGAGGCCGGGCCCCGGCGACGCAGCGAACCGCGGGCTCCATCGAAGAAGCCCGCGGCCCGAAAGTCGTCGCCGCGCAAGCGCGCGTCCTGACCTACTGGAACAGATCCACGATCACCGAGGCGATGATGCCGGTGGCGGCAGCGGTCAGCAGCACGTCGTTGTCCACCCGCGTGTAGTAGTAGCCGCGGGGCGGCGGCGGCAGGCGGTAGTAGTTGTAGTTCACGACCCGATAGCGCTCGGCCCGATAGGCGGGCGGCAGCTGATCGCCGCGATCCCAATAGCGGTGCTCATACCCGCTCGGACGGTGGTAGGCCGCGGCGCGGTAGCGGTGCTCAGCCTTGCGAACGTCGCGGTCGTATTTGCGCTCGGCCTTGTCGATGCGCTGCTCATACTTGCGCTCGGCCTTGTCGCGATGCCCGCCATGCGGATCGGCGTAGGCGGCGCTGGCGCCGGCCAGCACACTCAGGGCCACGGCCGCGGTCAGAAACTTCTTCATGGCTGTCTCTCCAAACTCGAACACGCACAGACCATAGGCCGCCAAGCTTGAGCGCGACCTGAACCGTACGGTTCGGTTTAGGTTCATCTAGACGGCGAAGCTGTGGCGGGATGTTTCAGGCCAGACGCTTGATCGCTGTTTCCAGCGGCCGCTCGCTGTCAGCGTAGTCGGCCCAGGCGCTGGTCTTGGCCAGCAGCCCCGGCGCGGTGCGGATCGTATAGCGCAATGGGTCGAGCCCGGCCCGCACCTGGCTCCAGGTCAGGGGAAAGGACACCGCAGCGCCCTCGCGCGCCCGCGGCGACGACGGCGCGACGGCCGTGGAGAGCCGGTCGTTACGCAGGTAGTCCAGGAATATCCGGCCATCGCGCAGCTTCTTGGCCATGTTGGCGACATAACGGTCCGGCTCCTCGGCCGACATCCGCTCGCACAAGGTCTTGGCGAAGGCCTTGGCGGTGGGCCAGTCCAACTCGCCCGTCGGCGGGCTGAGCGGCGTCACAACATGCAGGCCCTTGCCGCCGGTGGTCTTGCAGAAGGCGATCAGCCCCAACTCCTCCAGGCGGTCGCGGACGTCGCGGGCCGCGGCCACCACCTCGTCGAAGGTGACGTTCGGGCCTGGGTCGAGGTCGAAGATCAGCCGCCCGGGCGTTTCCGGCTCATGAGGGCGGCAGTTCCAGGGGTGGTATTCGACCGCGCCGATCTGGGCCAGGGCGGCCAGGGCCTCGGGCCGATCGACCTGCAGATAGGGCGCGTGGTCGCCGAACACCTCGACTTGCGACAGCAGCGGCGATGCGCCCTTGCCGGCATGGCGCTGGAAGAATTGTTCGCCGCCCAGGCCGTCGGGCGTGCGGATAATCGAGCAGGGGCGCCCCTCGATGTGCGGCAGCATCCAGTCGGCGACGCTCTCCAGATACTCCGCCAGCTCGAGCTTGGTCACCGGCTCAGGGCTATCCGCCGAGTTCGGCCACAAGGGCTTGTCGGGGTTCGAGATGGCCACACCCATGACCTTTGGATCGCCCATACGCTTCTTTCCCGCAGCCGCCGCCGGCGTGACCAGCTTTGCGTCCTTGGCCGGGACTGGCGCCTCGGCCTCCACCTCGCTGGCCGGCTTGTCCTCGCGCAGTCCCTTGAACGCGCCCTGCCGGACCGCGCCGCTGTCGGTGAAGCCGGCGAACTCGATCTCGGCCACCAGCTCCGGCCGGGCCCAGTTGATGTCGCCTTCCTTGCGTGGGGCATCCTTGCCGGTGAACGGGCTCTTGTCGCTCTCCAGCGGCTCGAGCTTAGGCAACAGTCGGCGGACCACTTCGCTGCTGAAGCCGGTGCCGACCCGGCCGGCATAGACCAGCTTGCCATCACTGTAGGTTCCGACCAGCAGGGAGCGCAGCCGACCCTTCTCGCCGGTCCAGCCGCCGATCACCACCTCCTCGCCCGCCCGGTGCTTGGCCTTGACCCAGCCGTCGCCGCGACCGGACCGATAGGCGCCCTCCATGCGCTTGGAGACGACGCCTTCCAGCTCCAGGCGCTGGGCCGAGCGCCAAAACGCCTCGCCCGAAGTCTCGAAATGCTCGACGTAGCGCAGATGCGGGTCGGCGCCGGTCAGCAGCGCCTGCAGCCGGGCCTTTCGCTCGCGCAGCGGCAGGTCGCGCAGGTCCTCGCCGGCGGCGAACAGCAGGTCGAAGGCGAAGTAGATCAGCTCCTCGCCGCGCCCATCGGCCAGTGCCGACTGCAGGGCCGGGAAATTCGGCTTTCCTTTGGGGTCGAGGGCGACGGCTTCACCGTCGAGAATGCAGTCGGGCAGGACGGCAGCCGCCTTGGCGATGCCGCCGAACCGCGGGGTCCAGTCCAGGCCCTTGCGGGTGCGGATCACCGCCTTGGAGCTCTCGACCCGCACCTGCAGGCGATAGCCGTCGAACTTGACCTCGTGCCCCCAACCGGAGCCCGGCGGCGGCCGCGCCACCGGCTTGCAAAGCTGCGGTTCGACGAAGTCCGGCATGGCGGCGGACTTGACGACCCGCGCCTTCGCGGGCGAGGCGGCCCTCTCGGCCTTGGCTTCCCCGCGCGGCTTGGATTGCCAGACGCCGTCTGCCTTGCCCTCGGCGGCGGTGATGAACGGCTTGGGCGCCTTGCCCTTGCCGGCGGCGATGTCGGCCATCGGGCGGCCCGAGGCGACCGAGGTGTCGTTGTCCTTGAGCAGCGCGTCGTCGTCGCCTTCGCGGGCGAATTGGTCCTTGTGCTTGATCAGCAGCCAGTTGTTACGGTCGCCGCCATTGCGGTCGTGCTTCATCCGCACCAGCACGAAGCCGCCGTGCAGCCGCTCGCCCTCCAGCACGATTTTCAGGTCGCCTTTGGCCAACGCCTCGTGGGCGTCGGTCCCGGGTTCGGGCGCCCAGTAGCCGCGGTCCCACAGCATCACCGAGCCGCCGCCGTACTGGTTTTTGGGAATGGTGCCCTCGAAGTCGCCGTAGTCGAGGGGATGGTCTTCGACTTCGACCGCGAGCCTACGTTCGTGGGGGTCGAGGGATGGGCCCTTCGTCACCGCCCAGGACTTGAAGACCCCGTCCAGTTCCAGCCGGAAGTCGTAGTGCAGTCGTGTCGCCGCGTGCTTCTGGATCACGTAACGCAGGTGCTGGGCCGGCAAGACCTTGGCCCGGCCGCTCGGCTCCGCCGTCTGCGTGAAGTCCCGCATCGATTGGTAGCGGGCGAGCTTGTTCGCCATAGAACGGTCCCTCGGCGCTCCGCGCGCGGTCGCTGGTCCGCGTCGTGGCGAGAGCGCTCACATAGGAGTCGCGCCAAGCGGTGACGTCCTCGCGCAGGACATTGTCGAAGAGAGCGCGCCAACGCTCGATTCGCTCCGCCAGATCCATTGAGAGCGCGCGGTGCAGTGCTTCGGCGATCTCTTCGGGGCTGTTCGGGTTGACCATCAAGGCGGCCGTCAATTGCTTGGCGGCGCCGGCGAACCGCGACAGCACCAGCACGCCGGGATCGTTGGGATCCTGGGCGGCGACGAACTCCTTGGCCACCAGGTTCATGCCGTCCCGCATTGGGGTGACCAGCCCGACCTTGGCGGCGCGATAGGCGCCGGCCAGCTCGTCGCGCCGATAGTTGCGGTTCACATACCGGACGGGGTTCCAGTCGATGTCGGCGTACTCGCCGTTGATCCGGCCGGAGAGCGCGTCGAGCCGCCCGCGGATCTCGCGATAGGCGTCGACGCTTTCGCGGCTGATCGGAGCGATCTGCAGGAACAGCACGTCACGGCGCAGGTCGGGATGGTCGGCCAGCAGCCGTTCGAAGCCCAGGAACCGCTCCTCCATGCCCTTGGAGTAGTCGAGCCGGTCGACCCCGATGATCATCTTCCGGAAAGCGGTGTGCGCGGCCATCACGTCATAGGTGCGGCGCGCACGCGCGGTCTTGGCCAGCGCTGCAAACTCGCGGGCGTCGATGCCGATCGGGAACTCGCCGACCCGGATGGTGCGGCCGAAAGCGCGCAGCAGGTCCTCGCCGACCACGCTGCCGCGGGCCTCGTTCAGCACGTATTCCTCGAACGCCTGGCGATATTCCGCGGTCTGGAATCCGACCAGGTCGTAGGCGAACAGCGCCTCCACCAGCGCGGCGTGGCGCGGCAGCGTGGTCAGCAGCTGGTGCGCCGGCCACGGGATGTGCAGGAAGAAGCCGATCCGGTTGGTGACCCCCAGACTCCGCAGTTCGTGACCAAGCGGGATCAGATGATAGTCATGGATCCAGACTAGGTCGCCGTCTTCGATCAGCGGCCGCAGGGTTTCGGCGAAGCGCCGATTGACCCGCTGGTAGCCCTCGTCGAACGAGCGGTCGTAGGCGGTCAGGTCCTGGCGATAGTGGAACAGCGGCCACAGGGTCTTGTTGGCGTAGCCGTTGTAGTACTCGCTGAGATCGACCTCCTCGAGGTCGATGGTGGCGATGGTCACGCCCTCGACCCGCTGCAGGTTCATCTGGCCGGTGAATTCCGGCGCAGTCTTGCCGCTCCAGCCGAACCACAGACCCGAGTACTCGCGCAGCGCCGCAGCCAGGGCCATGGCGAGGCCGCCGACGGCCTCGTCGCCCTTGCTGGTCGGCGGCGTCACGCGATTGGAGACGACGATCAGCCGGCTCATCGCGCGGCCTCCAGCCAGGCGAGCGCCGCCTCGACGCCGTCCATGCGGTAGATGGCGGTGGTGCGCCGCGGCGGGCCGATCAGGATTCCATAGCCGCCCAGCTGGCGCGCGGCGAAGAAGCCGTGCTCGTCGGTCAGGTCGTCGCCGAGAAAGATCGGCCGCGTTCCCCTGAACGGGGCCTCGCCCATGAAGGCGCGGATAGAGTCGCCCTTGCTGGCGCCAGGGGTGCGTAGCTCGATCACCATGTCGCCGGGCTGCAGGGTGAGGCCGCTGACCACGGCCATTCGCTCGGCCAGGTCGATCACCTCGCGGGCGCGGTCGGGGGCCTGACGGTAATGCAGGGTGAGGCTGAGCGCCTTGTCCTCGACCAGCAGCCGTGGGTCGCGGCTGGCGAAGTCGCTCAAGGCGGCGCGGGCGGGGGCCAGGCCCGGATGCGGCGGGGCCTCGCCGACGATGCCGTTGGCGTCACGGCGGACCAGGCCGTGGATCGCCGCCACACAGATCACCCGTGCCTCCAGGATACGGTCGATGTCATCGAGGGAGCGGCCGCTGACCACTGCCAAACGTCCGTTCAGGCGGGCGTCCAGGCTGTCGAGCAGATCGTTGCGGCGCACGTCAGGACCCACGTCTTGCGGACGCGCGGCAATCGGCGCCAGGGTTCCGTCCAGGTCCAGAAACAGGGCGGCGCCGTCCAACGCCGGGTGCGTGGGGGGGCGTTCAAGCCCAAGACTCAGTTCTTCGATGCTCATATGCGCCTTCGCCCCGCAGCCCAACGTCAACGCCCGGCGGCGCCTTTCGATCCGGCTCGCTCCGGCCACGTCCTCCTTTGCCTGTCAGGCGAAAAAACCAGCGAGAGAGTCTTGACGTTGCACGGTCGAACGCAGCTATGCGGACACGAAGTCGTTTTCTCGCGAAAAGGTGACACCTGATGGCGGAGCAACCTCTCGCTGACGTGATCGTGCTCTTCGGCGGCACGGGCGACCTCGCCCAGAAGATGCTCTTCCCGTCGCTGTACAACCTCGATGCGGACGGCTTCCTGGCGCCCAACTTCGCCATCATCTCGACGGCCCGCGCCGAGATGAGCCACGAGGCGTTCGTCGCCCAGATCAAGGACACCATCGGAGCCCGCTTGGGCGACGGCGAGTTGGACGCCAAGGTCTGGGCGCGGTTCGAGCAGCGCCTGCGCTATGTCGGCGCCGACGCCACCACCGCCGAGGGCGCGGCGCAGCTGAAGGCGGCGATCGGCGAAGGCCGCACGCCGATCTACTACCTGGCCCTGTCGCCCAGCATCTATGGCCGGGTCTGCGCGGCGCTGGCCGCGGCGGGCCTCGCCGGACCCCACACGCGTATCGTGCTGGAGAAGCCGATCGGCAGGGACCTGGAGAGCTCCAAGGTCATCAACGGCGCGGTGGCCGAGGTCTTCCCCGAGGAGAGCATCTTCCGGATCGACCACTACCTGGGCAAGGAGACGGTGCAGAACCTGCTGGCCCTGCGCTTCGCCAACACCCTGTTCGAGCCGTTGTGGAACAACCTGACGATCGACCACGTGCAGATCACCGTGGCCGAGACCGAGGGCGTCGGCGACCGTTGGCCCTACTACGACGAGTACGGCGCGCTGCGCGACATGGTGCAGAACCATATGCTGCAGCTTCTCTGCCTGGTGGCGATGGAGCCGCCCTCGGACATGGAGCCCGACAGCGTCCGCAACGAGAAGGTCAAGGTGCTCCGCTCGCTGCGCCCGGTCACCCGCGCCGACGTCCAGACGGTCAGCGTCCGCGGCCAGTACACGCCAGGCGTCGCCGGCGGCCAGTCGGTGAAGGGCTACGAGGCCGAGCGCGGCCAGCCCAGCGACACCGACACCTTCGTCGCCCTGCGCGCCGACATCGACAACTGGCGCTGGGCCGGGGTGCCGTTCTTCCTGCGCACCGGCAAGCGCCTGCCCGAGCGGCGCACCCAGATCGCCATCCAGTTCAAGCCGGTGCCGCACTCGATCTTTGAAGGCGCGGCGGAGGCCGACCTTGTCGCCAACCGGCTGGTCATCGACCTGCAGCCGGACGAGGACATCGAGCTGCTGCTAATGAACAAGGCGCCGGGACTGTCGGAGCGGGGGATGCGGCTGCAGTCGCTGCCGCTGTCGCTGTCGCTGGCCAAGGCCTATTCGGGCCCCAACTCGCGCCGCCGCATCGCCTACGAGCGGCTGATCCTCGACGTCATCCAGAAGAACAGCACCCTGTTCGTCCGTCGGGACGAGGTCGAACGGGCCTGGGAATGGATCGACGGCATCGCCTCGGCCTGGCGTGAATCTTCAATGACGCCAAAGCCTTACGCCGCTGGCAGCTGGGGCCCGGCCGGCGCCTTCGCGCTGATCGAACGATCCGGCCGCGCCTGGTACGACTAGCTAGTCGAGGTCGATCTTGAAGCTGCGCCGCTCGCCGGTGGCGCAGTCGGTCAGTTCGACCTGGCCCTCGTGGCAGAGGTCGGCGAACTCCAGCGCGGCGTCCTCGAAGCTGGCGCCGACGATCTCATAGGTCGCGCCGCCGGCGGCGCGGGCCTCGTAGCGGTGCAGGGTCTCGGTAGCATGGAACATGGGGCCGCCCTTTCAGCGTGTCCCCAT
Organism: Phenylobacterium sp. P4_E10; assembly: GCF_056401675.1. Lineage (NCBI taxonomy): Bacteria > Pseudomonadati > Pseudomonadota > Alphaproteobacteria > Caulobacterales > Caulobacteraceae > Phenylobacterium > Phenylobacterium sp. P4_E10. The sequence continues at coordinate 52,006 of NZ_JBFUIW010000015.1, forward strand.
AGGGAATCCATGATTCGCCAAAAGGATTCATCGGACAGATGACCACGGGCGCGAGAGCATGGTGGCGCAGTTGATCAGCCCGACCAGCGAGTAGGTCTGCGGGTAGTTGCCCCACAGCTCGGCCCCGCTGAAGGCGATGTCCTCCGACAGCAGGCCCGCGGCGGTGCGCCGGCCGAGCATCTCTTCGAACAGCTGGCGCGCCTCGTCCGAGCGGCCCGACAGGTGCATCACCTCGATGAGCCAGAAGGTGCAGATATTGAACGCGGTCTTGGGTTCGCCGAAGTCGTCTGGGATCGCGTAGCGCAGCATGTAGGGGCCGCGGCGCAGGCCCTTCTCGACCGCCGCGATGGTGGCGGCCATGCGTGGATCGTCGGGGCTGACGAAGCGCACGTCGACCAGCTGCAGCAGGCTGGCGTCCAGTTCGTCGCCGCCGAAGGTCGCCGCGAAGCGGCCAAGCTCTTGATTCCAGGCGCATTCTTCTATGGTTGCGCGGATCTGGTCGGCGCGCGCGTTCCAGTAATTGGCCCGCTCGGTGAGGCCCAGCTTGTTGGCGGCGTTGCCCAGTCGGTCGCAGGCGGCCCAGCACATCACCGCCGAATAGGTGTGCACGTTTTCCCGGCCGCGGAACTCCCAGAGGCTGGCGTCGGGCTTGTCGTGCAGCTCGAAGGCCCGCTCGCCGACCGGCTCAAGGCTATGGAAGTCCTCGATGCTGGCGGGGCGGAACAGCCGCTCGTCGAAGAAGGCCTGCACGGTCGAGAGGATGATCTGGCCGTAGACGTCGTGCTGCAGATGCTCGTGCGCCTGGTTGCCGATCCGCACCGGCCCCATGCCGCGATAGCCGGCCAGATGCTCGGCAAAGCGCTCGGTCAGCGAGGGCTCGAGCCCAACTCCGTAAAGGGGTTGCACGTGGCCACCCTTGGAGCGGTCGACGATGTTCCGCAGATAGCCGAAATAGTTCTCCATCATGTCGGCCGCGCCTAGCCGGTTCAGGGCCTGGACCACGTAATAGGCGTCGCGCAGCCAGCAGTAGCGGTAGTCCCAGTTGCGGCCGCTGCCCTCGTGCTCGGGGATCGAGGTGGTCAGGGCCGCGACGATGGCCCCAGTCTCCTCGTGGGCGCAGAGCTTGAGGGTGATGGCGGCGCGGATCACCGCCTCCTGCCATTCCAGCGGGACAGACAGGGTCCGCACCCAGCCGCGCCAATAGGCGGTGGTTTCCTTCAGCATCCGCTCGCAGGTGGTGGCCAGGTCGGCGTCGAAGCCTTCGTCGGGGCCAAGGAACATGGCCACCGGCTCTTCCAGCCGAAACAGCCGCTCGGTCGAGATGTGCGAAACCGGCGCGTCGGTGGTCAGGCGCAGGGTGAAGGCCCCGCCGACGAAGCGCAGGTGATTGGAGCCGTGAGTGCGCTCGGCCGGGCGCTCGCCCCAGTTCACGGTGGGCCGCAACCGTATGCGCACCTTGGGAACGCCGGCGATCGGACGCACCAGGCGCACAACGGCGAGCGGGCGATAAACCCTGCCGAACTGCCGATAGCGCGGACAGAAGTCGATGATCTGGACGATGGCCCCGGAGGTGTCGGCGATCTCGGTCACCAGGATCGGGGTGTTGCGCAGATAGCTCTGGGTGATCGAGGCCTGGTCCTCGACGTCAACGGCCCAATACCCGTGCGCATCGGGGTTTGCGTCGGGATGCTCGCCGAGCAGGCTCGAGAACATCGGGTCGCCGTCGACCCGCGGGACGCAGGCCCAGACCAGCCGACCGGCCCGGTCGATCAGCCCGCTGGCCGCGCAATTGCCTATCGGAAACAGATCGAGATCTTGGGTCATCTTGGCAGGTTTTCCGCGTCAGCTTCCAGTTTCAGGCCGATCGGCGCGCGCGGCCAAGCCGACTTCGCGAGCGCCCTCGAATCAAGTTCGAAAGGGAAACGCTGTCCATGGTTCCGGGTTAGGCCATATTGCGCGGCGATTTAGTGGGATTAGGCTGATGACACCGGTTACCGTGCCTCCGATGGAGACGAGATGATCCGCGCCCGCCGCGCCCGCATCGTTGCGACCCTTGGCCCCGCCAGCCGCGAGGCCGGCATGGTCGCGGCCCTGGCCAGCGCCGGCGCCGACGTGTTCCGCGTGAACTTCAGCCACGGGACCCACGAGGACCACGCCCGCACCATCGCCAATGTCCGCGCCGCCGAGGCGGCGGTGGGCCGGCCGCTGGCGGTGCTGGCCGACCTGCAGGGGCCGAAGATCCGGCTGGGCGAGTTCGCCGACCGCGTGGTGCGCATCAAGGTCGGCCAGGATTTCCGGCTCGACGTCTCCGAGGAGCCGGGCGACGCCAGCCGCGTCGGGGTGCCGCTGGCCGAGGTGTTCAGCGTGCTGCGGCCGGGCTCCGACATCCTGCTCGACGACGGCAAGGTGCGGCTGCGGGTGCGCTCGAACGGCCCGGGCTACGCCGAGACCGAGGTGCTGGTCGGCGAGACCCTGTCCAACCACAAGGGCCTCAACCTGCCCGGCCACGCCATCCCGGTCCCGGCCCTGACCGCCAAGGACCGCGAGGACCTGGCCTTCGCGCTCAAGCAGAACGTCGACTGGGTGGCCCTGTCCTTCGTGCAGCGCGCCTCCGACATGGCCGAGCTGCGCCAGATCGTGCAGGGTCGCGCCGCGGTGCTGGCCAAGATCGAGAAGCCGGCCGCCATCGAGGCGCTCGACGAGATCCTCGACCTCTGCGACGGGGTGATGGTGGCGCGCGGCGACCTCGGCGTGGAGCTGAACCCCGAGGACGTGCCAGTGGTGCAGAAGGCGCTGGTCCGCGCCGCGCGCACCCGCGGCATCCCGGTGATCGTCGCCACCCAGATGCTCGAGTCGATGATCCACGCCCCGACCCCGACGCGGGCCGAAGCCTCCGACGTGGCCGGCGCGGTCTATGAGGGCGCCGACGCGGTGATGTTGTCGGCCGAGACCGCGGCCGGGGAGTTCCCGCTGGAAGCGGTGGCGATGATGAACCGCATCCTCACCCGGGTGGAGCAGGACCCGCGCTGGCCCGAGCTGATGCGCGCCGAATACCCGATCGAGGACGCCGACGCCGACGCCCTGGTCGCCGCCGCCAGCCGCGCGGCCGAGAGCGCCTCGACCGCCTGCATCGCCGCCTTCACCACCACCGGGCGCACCGCCCAGCGCCTGGCCCGCGAGCGGCCGTTGCAGCCGACCCTGGCCCTGACCCCCAACCTGCACGCCGCGCGCCGGCTGGCCCTGGTGTGGGGGGTGGAGGCGCGAGTGGTGCCGCAAATCAACGACCCCGAGGAACTGGCCAAGATGGCGGTCGCCCAGGCTGTCGCCGCCGGCCTGGCCGCTCCGAACCAGCGGGTGATCATCCTGGCCGGCCTGCCGATGGGCTCGCCGGGCGCGGCCAATATCCTGCGTATCGCGCACGCGCCGCGGGGGTAGCGGCTTCCGTTTCCTCCCCTGCTTTAGTGGGGGAGGAAACATGCACCTTTGTCGGTTTCCCTCGCCGTGGATCGTCCTAGGCTCAGATGGCCGGTGGGGCCGCAGGGAGAATGACGATGCGCGTGATGGTTTTGGTGAAGGCGACGGCCGCCAGCGAAGCCGGCGAGATGCCGTCGACCGAGCTGCTGGAGCAGATGGGCAAATACAACGAGCAGCTGATCCAGGCCGGGATCATGCAGGGCGGCGACGGGCTGCACCCCTCGTCGAAGGGCAAGCGGGTGGCGTTCGACGGCGCCGGGCGTGTCGTGATCGACGGCCCGTTCGCCGAGACCAAGGAAGTCGTCGCCGGCTACTGGCTGTGGGAGGTCAAGGATATGGCCGAGGCGGTCGAGTGGGTGAAGCGCTGCCCCAACCCGATGCCAGGCCCCAGCGAGATCGAGATCCGTCCGCTGTTCGAGATGGAGGACTTCGGCGAGGCGCTGACCGGCGAGGTCGCCGAGCTGCACGAGCACAACCGCGAGAGCCTGGAAGCTCGGACGAGCTGAATTTCCTCCCCTGCGTCAGCACCCTTTCCTCCCCCATCCTGATGGGGGAGGGGAGGAAAAGGGTCGCCTACTTCGTCTCGAACTTGGCGACCAGGTAGAGGACGTCGCCGCCGGCGGGGACGACCACCTGGTGCGGCTGGCCGGCGGGGATGAACAGGGTGTCGCCGGGCGCGAGGTCGTAGGTGCGGCCGCCGGTGATCTGGCCGCCGCGCCATTCGTTCTCGGCGGTCTGGCGCTGGCCCTCCAGGGTCCCGCCGACGATGACGCTGGCGTGGCCCTTCTCGACGATGAACTGGTCGTGGTGCTTGGCGTGCAGCTCGGCGTCGCCGGTGCGGTCGCGCCGCACGGCCAGGAACAGCCCGCCCGGCCCGGTCGGCAGGATCGGATTGGCGACGCCGTCCTTGAGCGTGGCGACCTTGGCGTGGATCTCGGCGGCGGTGAGGAGGTGGGCGCCCGCGTCCTGGGCCAGGGCGGGAGCAGCGGCCGCGAGCAGACCGGTGACGACAAGGGCTCTGATGATCATGGGAACCTGCAAGGTGAAGCTTCGCCTGAGCTAAGCACGGCGCGGCGCCGCTGTCAGGGATACGCCCGATGTCTGGCGCGGCGTTCCGGTGTTTCCCTGGCGCGATCTAAGCCGCGCGACGGCGGAGGGTGCGATGGCCCTGCTCAAGCGACCCCAGGTCCTGCCCAAGGACATGGGCACAATCCGCACGATCATGGCGGCCGACCGCACCTTGATGGCCTGGGTGCGCACTTCGCTGTCGATGCTGAGTTTCGGCTTCACCATCTACAAGGTGCTGGAGACCGCGGTTAAGCAGGACGACATGCTGCATCCCAACAGCCCGCAGCAGGTGGGGCTGTTCCTGGCGGCCATGGGCACGGGCTCGATCGTGCTCGGCCTGATCAGCTACTGGACCACGCTGAAGGACCTGCAGCGGACCGAGGAGTTCCGGCTGGGGCGGCCGACCCTGCTGATCGCCTCGATCATGGCTGTGGCGGGCCTCTTCCTTTTCTACGCTATCGCCCGTCGCGTAATCTGAGCCCCTGTAAGGCGCAAGGCCTGCCGTTCCGGTAGGCGGGGCTAGCGGACCCGCACCTGGATGCCGGTGCGGCTGCGGCCCAGGACGTCTATGCGGCGGCCGGCCCGTTCGAAGAGCAGGTCGACCTTCTCGTCGCCGATCCGCAAGCCGTCGATCTCCAGCCGGTCGATGCCGATCGGCAGGCGCGGGTCGATGACATGGATCTCGCGGTTCCAGCCGTCGATGTTCAGCCCCAGGCAGGCCTGCAGCATCATGAACACCGAGCCGGCGGCCCAGGCCTGGGGCAGGCAGGCGACCGGATAGGCCACCGGCGGCTCGCCGGCGTTGCGCGGGAAGCCGCAGAACAGCTCCGGCAATCGCATCTCGAAGGCGCTGGCGGTCTCGAACAGGCCCGAGGTCAGGTTGACCACCGCCTCGCGCTCGCCGTAGCGCGACAGCCCCATGGCGCAGACCGCGGTGTCGTGCGGCCAGATCGAGCCGTTGTGATAGCTCATCGGATTGAAGCGCGGCTCGCCGGTGGCCAGGGTGCGCAGGCCCCAGCCGCTATCGAACGCCGCCGAGGTCAGGCGCTCGGCGACCTTGCGGGCGCGGGCCGGGCTGGGCAGCCCCGAGAACAGCAGATGGCCCGGATTGCTGGTCAGGACGCGGCAGAGCTCGCCGTCCCCATCGATGGCGATGCCGTAGAAGTCGTGCTCCTCCATCCAGAACCGCTCCTCTACCGCCTCGCGGATCTGCTCGGCGCGGGCGGCCCAGCGGGCGGCGTTGTCCTGGTCGCCGCGGTGGTGGGCCAGCTTGGCCATGGCGCGGTAGGCGGCGAAGGCGTAGCCCTGCACCTCGGCCAGGGCGATCGGCCCTTCGGGGAAGCGGCCGTCGGCGTGGAAGACGCTGTCCTCGCTATCCTTCCAGCCCTGGTTGGCCAGGCCCGAGTCCTTGCCGCGCTTGTAGTCGATCAGGCCGTCGCCGTCGGCGTCGCCATAGTTCTCGATCCAGCGGACCGCTGCGGTGAGGGCCGGCCAGAGGTCCTCGATCAGGGTCATGTCGTGGGTGCGCTCGGCATAGGCGCCGGCCAGGGCCACGAACAGCGGCGTGGTGTCGACCCCGCCGTAGTAGCGGGCGAACGGCACCTCGCCCAAGGCCGGCATCTCGCCCTTGCGGGTCTCGTGCATGATCTTGCCGGGGGCGGAGTCGCGGAAGGCGGAAACCTCCTCGGCCTGGTGGGCGGCCAGGTAGGTCAGCACCCCCTTGGCTAGCGAGGGCTCGAACCAGAGGATCTGCCAGGCGGTGATGATCGCGTCGCGGCCGAAGGCGGTCGAGAACCAGGGGATGCCAGCATAGGGATAGGGGCCGGTCTCCATGCGGGTGGTCAGCAGGGCCAGGTCCGCCCGCGACTTCTCCAGCCATTCGTTGAACAGCCGCCCGGAGCTCTTGATCCGCGCGCCGTGGCGGCGGCGTGCGCGCATGTCCCAGCGGGCGCGGGCGGCGGCGTAGCGGTAGCGCTCGCGGCTGGGAATGACGCCGCTGGTCGCGCCGATCTCCAGGAACAGCTCCAGCCGGCCCTCAGGCTCCAGCGAATACATGTAGTCGGCGCGGTGGCCGGTGATCCTGGCCGGCGGGTCGGAGAAGGCGATCACGCTGCAGCGCTCGACCTTGTCGAGGCCGTCGTAGCGGAAGCAGACGCTGCGGCCGTCAATCTCCGGCGGATGCATGAAGCCGCGGTGCTCGCGATGCAGGCCGCGGACCTCGAACATGTCGCGGAAGTCGGCGGCGAACTCCACCGACAGCGGGATCAGCACCACGTCGCGGCTGTAGTTGACGCAACAGATGCGCTCGTAGAGCCGCTCCTCCCAGAGGAAGCGCTTGCGCTCGACGTGCAGCACGCCCGGCGGTCCGACCGGCCCGCCGGGATAGGGCAGGGCCTGGTTGGCGCCGTGCGAGGTGAAGAACACGTTGTCCTGGGCGATGGCGGCCGAGAGCAGCGAAGGCGGGCGGCCGCCGAGCAGCAACCGGAACGTCGACAGGATGCGGGTGTCGTTGTGGAACAGGCCATCGCCCGTACCGACGATGTCGCCGAAGGCGTCGGCGACGACGAAGGTGTCCTTGTCCTTCAGGGCGAACAGCCGATGGGGAACCCTGGGCTCGCCAGTATCGCCCGTTTCGACCGGCGCGTCGGGGGCCGGCGCGAGATCGTCCATAGCCGCTACCTTCAAGCGCTCGCGACGAGCGTGACGCCGCGTTCGGGGCGGGCCGTCCCGAGGCCGGCGTAGAGGTCGATGTAGCGCCTGGCCATGGCGACGCCCGAGAAACGCTCCTCGAACCTGCGCCTGACATCCCGCCGGTTCAAGTCAGGGATCCTGCGGATCGCGGCGACGGCCTCGGCCTCGGAATTGACGATGAAACCGGTCAGGCCGTCGTCGATCACCTCGGGGACCGAGCCGCAGCCATAGGCGACCACCGGCGTGCCGCAGGCCATGGCCTCGATCATCACCAGGCCGAACGGCTCGGGCCAGTCGATCGGGAACAGCAGCGCGTGCGCCCCGCCCAGGAAGGCGGACTTGTTCTCGTCGCCGATCTCGCCGACGAACTCGACCAGCGGTTCGCCGACGATCAGCGGTTCGATCTTTTCCTGGAAGTAGCGGGCGTCGGCCGGGTCGACCTTGGCGGCGATCTTCAGCTTCATGCCCAGACGCTTGGCGATGGCGATGGCGCGGTCGGGGCGCTTCTCCGGCGAGATGCGGCCGAGGAAGGCGAGATAGTCGCCCGGCGCGTAGTTCGGGCGGTAGAGGTCGGCCTTCATGCCGTGATGGACGGTGCCGGCCCAGTTGGCGAAGGCCAGCGGCTCGCGCTGGGAGTCCGAGATCGAGACCAGCGGGAACCGCTTCCAGCGCCAGTAGACGCCGGGCAGGTCCTTCAGGTCGAGCCGCCCGTGCAGGGTGGTCAGGGTCCGCTCCGGCATGTCCTCGAAGAACGGGAAGTGGATCATGTCGGTGTGGAAGTGGATCACGTCGAACTCGGCGGCGCGGCGGCGCACGTCCGACAGCATCGACATGTGCGCGGCGAGGTCGGACTTCAGCAGGGCGGGGTCCAGGCGGATGGCCTGATCGCGGACCTTGACCAGTCCAGCCCGGGTCTGGGCCTCGGCGCTGGCGAAAAGCGTTACGTCATGGCCAAGCTCGACGAGGGCGTCGGTCAGGTGCGCCACGACCCGTTCCGTACCGCCATAGAGCCGGGGCGGGACGGCTTCGTAGAGTGGCGGAACTTGAGCGATCCTCATGGCGGCGGGCCTCCTGATACTGTGGACGAGCGGCGGCGTGCGTCGGCCTGGGGCTCCGAAGCGACCGCAGGGGAAGTTCGCGAGAAGCAGGTTGGGTTCCGGGCCGTTGGGCTTTTCCTCATCTGCGGCGCGAATCTCTGGCGCGCGGGTCCAGTTGCTGCGTTATGGGGCGGATGATGATCGAGAGCTTCGCAACATCGGCCGACCTGGCGCGCGCCGCCGCTGACGCCACGGCGGCAGCGCTTGGCCAGGCCCTTGCTCAGCGCGGATCGGCGAGCCTGGTAGGAACCGGGGGGCGCTCGCCGGCCCCGGTCTATGATCTGTTGTCGGCCACGCCGCTCGACTGGGGCAAGGTCGCGGTGACGCTGTCCGACGACCGTTTCGTGCCGATCACCTCGCCGGACTCCAACGAGAAGCTGGTGCGCGAGCGGCTGCTGGTCGGCGCAGCGGCGTCGGCGCGCTTCGTTCCGATCACCTGCGCGGCGGCCAGTGTCGAGGAGGCCGCGGCGCAGGTCGAAGAGGACGTCCGGGCGCTGGCGCCCTACGACGTCCTGCTGCTGGGCATGGGGGAAGACGGACACGTCGCCTCGCTCATTCCCGGCGCGCCAGTCCTGGATCAGGGCATGGATCCGGCCGGGACCCGTTTCTGCCTCGGAATCCCCGCGGGGGTCGGCTCACCGCCGCTCGCCCGGGTGACCATGACCATGCCGGCCCTGCTGCAGGCGGCGCTGATCCTGGTGCTGATATCCGGAGAGAAGAAGCGGGCGATCGTGGACGAGGGGAACGGTCTGCCCGTGCACGCTTTGCTGGAACAGGCTAAAGCGCCGGTGCGCGTTCTCTGGACACCTTAAGTCAGGGCCACCTCCGAGGAGCCAGTCATGCCTGTTGCGTTGCATCCCGTCACCGCCGCCGTCACCGCCCGCATCGTCGAGCGGAGCGCGGCGACCCGCGCGGACTATCTGCGCCGCATGGAGGCGGCCCAGCATGACGGGCCAGGGCGCGCCAAGCTCTCCTGCGCCAACTGGGCCCACGCCTTCGCCGCCTCGCCCGACGGCGACAAGCAGCGGATGCGTAATCCGACCGCTCCGAACGTGGCCATCGTCTCGGCCTATAACGACATGCTCTCGGCCCACCAGCCGCTGGAGCGCTTCCCCGCGATCATCAAGGCCGCGGCCGAGGAGGCGGGCGGCACCGCCCAGTTCGCCGGCGGCGTGCCGGCGATGTGCGACGGCGTCACCCAGGGCCGCCCGGGCATGGAACTGTCGCTGTTCTCGCGCGACGTGATCGCCATGGCCACCGGCGTGGCGCTGACCCACGACGCCTTCGACTCGGCGCTGATGCTCGGCGTCTGCGACAAGATCGTGCCGGGCCTGGTGATCGGGGCGCTGGCCTTCGGGCACCTGCCGACCATCTTCGTGCCGGCCGGGCCGATGACCTCCGGCCTTTCCAATGCCGAAAAGGCGCGGGTGCGCGGTCTGTTCGCCGAGGGGAAGGCGACTCGCGACGAGCTGCTCGAAAGCGAGATGAAGTCGTACCACGGGCCGGGGACCTGCACCTTCTACGGCACCGCCAACTCCAATCAGATGATCATGGAGATGATGGGCCTGCACCTGCCGGGCTCGGCCTTCATCCATCCCAACACGCCGCTACGGGACGCGCTGGTGGCGGCCGCGCCGAAGCGGGCGATCGAGATCGGCCAGGGAACCAACGCCTATACGCCGATGGCGCGAGTGGTGGACGAGAAGGCCATCGTCAACGCGGTCGCGGGCCTGCTGGCCACCGGCGGTTCGACCAACCACACCCTGCACCTGATCGCCATGGCGCGCTCGGCCGGCGTGCTGATCGACTGGCAGGACTTCGACGAGCTTTCCAAGGTCACGCCGCTGCTGGCGCGGGTCTATCCGAACGGCAGCGAGGACGTGAACGCCTTCCACGCGGCCGGCGGCATGGCCTTCGTGATCCGCGAGCTGCTCGACGCCGGCCTGGCGCACGAGGACGTCACCACCATCGCCGGCGCGGGCCTGCGGCTCTATCAGCAGGAGCCGTTCCTGGAGGATGGCAAGCTGGTCTGGCGCGAGGGGACGAAGGAAAGCCTCAACCTCGACATCCTGCGGCCGGCCAGCGACCCCTTCCAGCCGGAAGGCGGCATCCGGCTGCTGAGCGGACCGCTCGGCCGGGCGGTGATCAAGACCTCGGCGGTCAAGGACGCCAACCTGGTGGTCGAGGCCCCGGCCCTGGTGTTCGAGGATCAGGACGACCTGCTCGAGGCGCACAAGCGCGGCGAGCTGAACCGCGACTTCATCGCCGTGGTCCGCTTCCAGGGTCCCACCGCCAACGGCATGCCCGAGCTGCACAGCCTGACCCCGGTTCTTGGCGTGCTGCAGGACAAGGGCTTCAAGGTGGCGCTGGTCACCGACGGGCGGATGTCGGGCGCTTCGGGCAAGGTGCCGGCCGCAATTCACGTCAGTCCGGAGGCCGCGCATGGCGGCCCGCTGTCGCAAGTTCGCGACGGCGACGTGATCCGACTGGACGCGCACGCCGGAACGCTGGAAATCAAGCTTGCCGCCGACGAGTTCGCCGCGCGGGAGAAGGTGAGCGTTTCGCAGCCCGGCTTCGGCTATGGACGCGAATTGTTCGGGTGGATGCGGCGCGCCGCGGCGCCCGCGGAACAGGGCGGCGGCGCCCTCTTCGGAGATGCTGTGTGAAGACGGTCTATACGGGTCTGGTCGGCGACGTCGGCGGCACCAACGCCCGCCTGGCCCTGGTGGATTCCACCGGCCGGATCCGCAATCCCAAGACCTACCCGGCCCGGGAGTACAGCGCCCTCACCGAGGTGATCGGCGAGTACCTGGAGACCACGGCCGGCCGCCAGAAGCTGCTGAGCGCCGCGATCGCGGTGGCCGGGCCTGTGGTGGACGGTGAAATCGAGTTCACCAACCTCGACTGGCGGGTGTCGGAGGGCGAGCTGATCGGCACCTTCGAGTTTCACGCCGCCAAGCTGATCAACGACTTTGCGGCCCAGGCCCTGGCCGCGCCGGTGCTGGACGCTGACGACCTGCGGGCCATCGGCCCGGAGATGCGCGGCGCCGAGGGCGCGCCGATCGTGGTGCTGGGGGCCGGGACCGGCTTCGGCGTCTCGATGGTGGTGCGCACCGACCGCGGCGACATCGCCATTCCCAGCGAGGGCGGCCATGCCGGCTTTGCGCCCTATGACGGGGTGGAGGCGGCGATCTGGGCCTCGCTCCGCCGCACCTACGGCCGGGTGTCGATCGAGCGGCTGCTGTCGGGTCCGGGGCTCTACGCGCTCTATCGCGGCCTGGCCGACGTCCGCGGCGTCGCCGCCGACCTGAGGGACGAGAAGGAAGTGCTGGCGGCCGGTCATCTGGGCGGCGACCTGCTGGCCGACGAGACGCTCGACCGGTTCTGCGAGATCCTCGGCTCGGTGGCCGGCGACCTGGCCCTGACCTGCGGCGCGCGCGGCGGGGTCTATGTCTCGGGCGGGATCGCCCCGCGCATGGCCGACCGGCTGGCCGGCGGAGGCTTCCGGCGCCGCTTCGAGGACAAGGGCCGACTCTCGGACTACACGCGCGACATCCCGACCAATCTGATCGTGCACCCCTATGCGGCGCTGGTCGGCGCGGCGCGGGTCCTGGAACAACTGGAAGGAAGCTCCCTTTGACGCTCGCCGAGATCCTCAAGCTCGCCCCTGTGGTGCCGGTCCTGATCATCGAGGAAGAGGCGCACGCGGTGCCGCTGGCCAAGGCGCTGGTGGCCGGCGGGCTCTATGCGCTTGAGGTCACCCTGCGCACGCCGGTGGCGCTGGACTGCATCCATCGGATCGCCGGCGAGGTCGAGGGCGCGGTGGTCGGCGCGGGCACCATCACCACCATCCAGGCCCGCCAGGCCGCGGCCCACGCCGGCGCGCGGTTCGGGGTCAGCCCCGGACTGATCGACGGCGAAGGCGCCGACGGGGCGCTGCCGCTGCTGCCGGGGATCGCCACCGCCACCGAACTGATGCGCGGCATGCGCGCGGGCTTCACCCACTTCAAGCTGTTCCCGGCCAATGTGGTCGGCGGGATCGGCGCCCTGAAGGCGTTCGCCAGCCCGTTCCCGCAGGCGACCTTCTGCCCGACCGGCGGCGTCGACGTGAACAATGCGCCGGAATATCTGGCCCTGCCCAACGTGATCTGCGTGGGCGGCAGCTGGGTGGCGCCGCGGGAAGCTGTTCGCGCCGGCGACTGGGGCAAGATCACCGAGCTCGCGCGGGCCGCGGCGGCGCTGGGGAAGTAGGCATTGTAGTTCCTCCCTCGTGGGGGAGGTGGATCGGCGCGAAGCGCCGAGACGGAGGGGGACCGCAGACTCAGCAGGCCCCCTCAGTCAGCCATTCGGCTGACAGCTCCCCCAGCGGGGGAGCAACTTGCCGCTTTTCCTATCGCCCCTTGAAAACCCCGGCGCGGCGCTCCTGCACGGCGCGGACGCCTTCGGCGAAGTCGTCGGTGGCGCGCAGGATGGTCTGCTGGTCGTGCTCGTGGTTGGTCTGGGCGCGGACCTGGGCGGCGAGATCTCCACGCAAAGTCTTGCGGGTGGCGACCACGGCCAGCGGGGCGTTCTCGGCGATCTCCAAGGCCAGGGCCTGGGCGGCCGGTAGCAGCTGCTCGAGCGGGACCAGTTCGTCCGCCAGGCCCCAGGCCAGGGCCTCCTCGCCCTTGATGCGGCGACCGGTCAGGAACATCAGGTTGGCCCGCTGCTGGCCGATCAGCCGCGGCAGGGTGTGGGTCAGGCCAAAGCCGGGATGGAAGCCGAGCTTCACGAAATTGGCCGAGAACCGGGCCTCCGGCGCGACCACGCGGAAGTCGGCGACCAGCGCCAGGCCAAGGCCGGCGCCGACCGCGGCGCCCTGCACCGCCGCGATGATTGGGGTCTCGATGGAAAACAGCCGCACGGCCTGATCGTACAGGCTGTCGATGCCGCTCATGCCGGTGCCGCCGATGCCGGTCGGCGAGACCAGGTCGGCCCCGGCGCAGAACGCCTTGCCGGCCGAGGCCAGCACTACCGCGCGGATGTTGTTGTCGCGGTCGACCTTCTCCAGGGCGTCGGCCAGGTCGCGCATCAGGTCGACGGAGACGTGGTTGTTCGCCGGGCGGTCGATGATCGCCGTGGCCACATGGCCCTCGGTGGTCACGGTCAGGTGGTCGCCGTAAGCAGTCTTCATCGTCTCGATCCCATCAGGTTGCGGGCCACCACCCACTTATGGACTTCGGTGGGGCCGTCGTAGATTCGCATGGTGCGCAGGCGCGTGGCCATCAGTTGCAGCGGCAGTTCCTTGGTCATGCCCATGGCCCCGAAGGTCTGCATGGCGCGGTCGACGACCTCCCAGGCCATCTCGGTGGCGTAGCCCTTGATCATCGAGATCTCGGTGCGCACGTCGCGGCCCTGGTCCAGCTTCCAGGCGCAGTCATAGGTCATCAGCCGGGCGGCGTGGATGCGGGTGGCGGCGTCGGCCACCCACCACTGGATCGCCTGACGTTCGGAGAGCGGCAGGCCGAAGGTCTTCCGCTGCGGGGCGTACTCGCAGATCATGTCCAGCGCCCGCTGGGCCATGCCGATCGACCAGGAGGCCATCTCGATGCGCCGGGTGCCGAGCCGCAGCTGCATGGGGGCGAAGCCGTTGCCCTCCTCGCCGAGCAGCTTCCAGCCCTCGACCCGACAGTCCTCCAGCGCGATCTCGTAGGTGGCCTGGCCGCCGATCATCGGGATCTTGCGCAGCACGTTGAAGCCTGGCGTGCCCTTGTCGACCAGGAAGGCCGACATGCCGCCGCGCGCGCCCTTCTCCTTGTCGGTCACAGCCATCAGGATGGTGAAATCGGCTTCCTCGGCCCGGGTGATCCAAATTTTTCGGCCGTTGATCACCCAGTCGTCGCCGTCGCGGTCGGCGCGGGTGAGCATCCCGGCAGGGTCGGCTCCGGCCCCGGGCTCGGAGATGCCGATGGCGCTGATCGTCTCGCCGCGGACGTAGGGGGCCAGATAGGCCTCGCGCTGGCGCTCGTTCACGGTGGCGGCCAGCATGCGCAGGTTCGGGCTGTCGGGCGGCAGGGTGTAGGGCGTGACCGTCCGGCCGAGCTCCTCGTTGACCCCGACCATCGCCACCGCCGGCAGGTCGACGCCGCCGACGTCCTCGGGCGCGTCCAGGCCCCAGAGTCCCAGCGCCTTGGAGACCTCGTCTAGGCGGGCGTTCTCGGCCGCGCCGATGCCCAAGCCCTGGCCAGCCGCCTCACGGGCCAGCACCCCGGCCTCCAGCGGCATCAACTCGTCCTGAACGAACCGGGCGACCAGCTCCTTCAGCATCCTGTGTTCGTCGGAAAGCGCGAAGTCCACTAGCCCTCCCCCGCGTCAATGCGCGATCTTTGCGCCAATCATACCGAGGCGGTTCGCAGAGGGGAGGCCTGACGTGGCGGAAGTAAAGCAGCTGGCGAAAGACGCCACGGGGCCGCTGAAGGGCGTACGCATCCTGGACCTGACCAGCGTGGTGTTCGGGGCCTATGCGACCCAGATGCTGGGCGACCAGGGCGCCGAGGTGATCAAGCTGGAAGACCCCGGCTCGGGGCGCGGCAATGGCGGCGACATCATGCGCTGGCCGGGGCACACACCGAAGGACTGGCCGCGGGACCTGGGGCCGATCTTCCTGACCATCAACCGCAACAAGCGCTCGGTGGTGTTCAACCTGGCGGATCCCAAGTCGCGCAAGAGCCTGGAGCGGCTGATCAAGAGCTGCGACGTGTTCGCCACCTCGATCCGCTACGAGGGGCTGAAGCGGCTGGGCCTGGCCTATGAGGACGTCAAGGCGCTGCGCCCGGACGTCATCTATGTCCATGCGGCGGGCTACGGTTCGGAAGGTCCGTACGCCGGCGAGCCGGCCTATGACGACCTGATCCAGTCGGCCTCGGGCCTGGCCGACGTGCTGCCGCGCACCGATGGAAATCCGACGCCGCGCATCCTGCCAAGTCTTGTGGCCGACAAGGTCTCGGGCCTGTTCATGTGCCAGGCGATCACTGCCGGCCTGTTCAGCCGCGAGCGCACCGGCCAGGGCCAGTTCATCGAGGTGCCGATGCTGGAGTGCGTGACCAGCTTCAATTTGGTCGAGCACCTCTACGACCACACCTTCGATCCGCCGACCGGTCAGTGGGGTTATCAGCGGGTGGTCAATCCGCATCGCAAGCCGTTCCAGACCAAGGACGGCTACATCGGCCTCCTGCCCTATACCGACAAGCAGTGGGACATCTTCTTCGACGTCGCCGGCTGGGGCGAGACCTTCGGCAAGGACCCACGGTTCCAGGGCAACGAGCGCGCAAAACACATCCATGAGCTCTACGCCCTGGTCGAGACGGTGACCGTGACCAAGACCACCGACGAGTGGCTGGACCTGCTCAAGCCGCTGTCGATCCCGGTGACCCGGACCAACCGGCTGGACGACCTGCCGGACGATCCGCACCTGAAGGCCGTGGAGTTCTTCCAGCGCTACGACCATCCGCAGGCCGGGGTCTATGTGTCGATGAAGCCGCCGGTGAAGTTCACCGGCACGCCGTCGAACATCCGCCGCCATCCGCCGCGGCTGGGCGAGCACACCGAGGAGGTGCTGGCCGAAGTCGCGGAATCGCAGGACGCCTGATGCGTATCGCGGTGGTGGGGAGTTCGGGTTCGGGCAAGTCGACCCTGGCCAGGCGGCTGGGCGAAACCCTTCACCTGCCCCACATCGAGCTGGACGCCATCAACTGGCAGCCGGGATGGCGGGGCCTGAACGAGCACGACCCGGACGAGTTCATCCGCCGGGTGGGCGAAGCGATCGCCGCCGAGGCCTGGGTCAGCGACGGCAACTACGGCCATGTGCGCGACGCGGTCTGGAGCCGGGCGACGCACCTGGTCTGGCTGGACTACGAGCGCAGCGTGATCATGCCGCGGCTGGTGCGCCGGTCGGTGATCCGCGCAATCGACCGCCGCGAGCTGTGGCCCGGGACCGGCAACCGCGAGAGCGTGGCCAAGTGGCTGGAGAAGGATCATCCGCTGCGCTGGGCCTGGGACACCTGGGCGCGGCGGCGGACGCAGTACGAGGCGCGGCTGGAGGATCCGAGGTTCGCGCACCTGCAGGTGCGCCGCCTGCGCCATCCGCGCGAGGCGAAGGGGCTGGCGGCTGCGCTGCAGCCCTAGTTCCTCCCCCGCTGGGGGAGGGGGACCGCGAAGCGGTGGAGGGGGCGACGCCGCACGGGAGCCGAAGTCCCCCTCAGTCCGCTTCGCGGACAGCTCCCCCAGAGGGGGAGCAACTTCCTTCGCGCGGCTTAGACCGGGACGAACACCGGGACCGGCGGGCCGTTCTCGGTGGGCTGGAACTTCACCTTGACCTTCTGGCCGATGGAGAGCCCGTCGGGCGCCACGTCGACGAAGTTGGTCAGCACGGCCGGTCCCTCGTTGAGGGTCACGTAGCCGATGGCGTAGGGGCCGGACGGCGAGCGGTGCATGACGCTGTAGGTGTAGATCACGCCTTCGCCGGGGCTCTCTTCCCAGACGGTCTTGTCCGAGAAGCAGAACGGGCAGAGGGCGCGCGGATACCAGTGCGCTTCGCCGCAATCGTTGCAGCGCTTGATCATGAACTTGCCTTCGGCCGCAGCGTCCCAGAAGGGCTTGCTTTCGATGGTCACGGCCGGGGCCGGGATCTGGCGGGTCATGAGGGCGGGGCGGTCTTGAACGTCGGTCACAGCGCTTACGCCTCCCGTTCCATGATGAGGGTCGCCGCGCCGTGGCGGGTGCCGAGCGAGCCGCCCGTACCGTGCGCCAGCGCGATGTCGCAGTTGGGCACCTGCACCTTGGGGTGGGCCTCGCCGCGGAGCTGACGCACCGCCTCGATGACCTTGGTGATGCCGCCGCGGTTGGTCGGGTGGTTGTTGCAGAGCCCGCCGCCGTCGGTGTTGAAGGGCAGTTTGCCGACGCCCGAGATCAGGTTGCCGTCGGCGACGAACTTGCCGCCCTGGCCCTTCTCGCAGAAGCCGAGGTCTTCGAGCTGCATCAGCACCGTGATGGTGAAGCTGTCGTAGATCGAGGCGTACTTGATGTCGGACGGCTTGACGCCGGCTTCATCGAAGGCGATCGGGCCGGACCAGACCGCGCCCGAATGGGTGAGGTCGAGACCACGGCCGCCTTGCGGACCCTTGGGCGACTCGCCGGCGCCCATCACCTTGACCTTCGGACGGCTGAGGGTCTTGGCGACTTCCGGGCTGGTGACGATCAACGCGCCGCCGCCGTCGGTGACGACGCAGCAGTCCAGCAGGTGCAGCGGATCGGAGATCATCCGCGAGTTCAGGACCTGCTCAACGGTCACCACGTCCTTCAGGAAGGCGTTGGGATTGTACTGGGCGTGGTGGCTGGCGGCGACCTTGATCCAGGCCAGCTGCTCGCTGGTGGTGCCGTACTCATACATGTGGCGCATGGCGCACATGCCGTAGGTGTTGTGGGTCGAGCCGCCGTAGATGTTCTCATAGCCAGTCTCGGGCGGGCCGTCGGTCAGCTGGCCGGGCTTGCCGCCGCCGCCGAAGAAGAACTTGTTCTGGCGCGGACGGCCCGCGAGGGTGATCAGGGCCACCGAGCACTTGCCCTCGGCGATCGCCTGGGCGGCGTGGCCGACGTGCAGGAGGTAGGACGAGCCGCCGGTCTCGGTGGAGTCCATGTGGCGCACGTTGCGCAGGCCCATGTAGTCGACCATCGACATCGCGCCGAAGCCGGGGGCGTCGCCGGCGCAGAAGTAGCCGTCGATGTCGTCCTTGGTGAGGCCAGCGTCCTCGAGCGCGCCCTTGGCGCATTCGGCGTGGAGCTGGGGGGTCGACTTGTCGGGCGCGTCGCGGAGCGGATGCTCGTACGCCCCCATGATGTAGGCCTTGCCTCTAATACTCATGCGTTTCCCCGGAAATTATCTTGAAGAATGGGAGGTGGCTTATCGCAGCGCAGCATGGGCGGCAACCGGTGCTGCAGCGGCGAATAGTTCCTCCCCTTTTGGGGGAGGTGGATCGGCGCGAAGCGGCGAGACGGAGGGGGACCGCTCCTACGCATAGGAGTCAAAGTCCCCCTCAGTCAGCCATTCGGCTGACAGCTCCCCCGATGGGGGAGCAATTTTTTGCCCGCTAAGCCGGCTGCTTCATCGCGGCGATGCGTTCGTCGCGTAGAGCTGTGCGGCGAACCTTGCCGGCGTCGTCGCGGAGCGGCTCGTCGACGAATTCGTAGGTCCGGGGCTGCTTGTAGCTGACCAGCTTGTCCTTGAGGTGCGCCCGCAAGGAAGCTTCGTCCCGCGTTCCCTTGGTCTGGACGATAGCGTGGATCTTGGCGCCCAGGTCGTCGTCGGGGATGCCAATCACGGCGCAGGACTGCACGTCTGGATGCTCTTCCAGCGCCGCCTCGATCTCGGCCGGATAGACGTTGGAGCCGCCGACCAGGATCATGTCGGTGCGGCGGTCGGCCAGGTAGAGATAGCCCTCCTCGTCGAACCAGCCGATGTCGCCGAGCGACTCCCAGCCGCCCGGCAGCACCTTGGCCGTGGCGCCGATGTACTTGTAGGACGGCGGCGCGCCTTCGGGCCGGCGCATGTAGATCTCGCCGACCTCGCGCGCGGGTAGGAAGGTCCCGTCGTCGCCCACGGCGACCATCTCGCCGACCGTGACCTTGCCGACCGAGCCACGGTGCTCCAGCCACTCGGCGCCGGAGATGGTGGTCACGGCCTGGGCCTCAGTGCCCGCGTAGAGCTCCATCACCGTCTCGGGGCCGACCCAATGGATGAAGGCCTCCTTGAGCCAGGCCGGGCACGGCGCGGCCAGGTGCCAAAGGGTCTCCAGCGAGGACAGGTCGTACTTGCCGCGGACCTCGTCGGGCAGATGCCAGATGCGGTTCATCATGGTCGGCACCAGGTAGATCCAGGTGGCCTTGTGGCGCTCGATCGCGGCCAGGGTCGCCTCGGGTTCGAAACGTGGCAGCAGCACCATGTGGCACCCGACGCTGAAGGCCGACATCATCATGCCGAAGCCAGCGTTATGGTAGAGCGGGGCCGGCAGCACCGCGATGGATCCGGACCGCAGCCGCCAGCCGCCGACCTCGGGGATGTCCTTGGTGGTGACGCCGGGCTGGCCCGACAGGATCAGCTTCGGACGACCGGTGGAACCGCCGCTGGTCGGCGCCTTGGAGACGGGGGCGATGGCGTCCGGCAGGTCGCTGTCGTCGTCCGACAGGGCCAGCAGGTCGGGGACGCTCAGCAGCGGCCGGTCGATCTTGTGGTCGAACTCGGCGATCACCACCGGGGTGGCGGCCAGCTCCATGATCGCTTCGAGCTCGCCCTTGGGCAGGCGGAAGGAAATCGGCTGCGGCGTCGCGCCGAGCTTCCAGATCGCCCAGCACGCCACCGCGAAGTCGGTGGAGTTGGGCAGGCCCAGGGTGACGAGATCGCCGAACTTCACCCCCTTGGCGGCCAGTCCGCGGGCGGCCCGGTTCGAGAGCTGGTGGAACTGGCGGTAGGTGAGGGTGACGTCTCCGCAGGTGAGCGCGGGCGCATCGGGTTTCAGTTCGGCGAGCTGCTTGAGCTTGGCGCCGAGCGAGATCATCTCGTCTGGCATGGTCGTCCCTGGAAATGGGTCGGGCTCTAGCGGCCCCGTGATGGAATGGATGCGCCGCCGTAATTCGGAGGGCGAGCCAGGTCAGTGTCCTTTGGGGAAGGCGCTATTGGCAAGCGCCGATTGCGCCCGCGGCCAATTCGGGGTTTAGGGGTTCATACAAGCGTTTGAGAGGGAGACGGCCATGTCCGTGGAAGAATTGCTCACCCAGGATTTCGGGACCCTGGCCGACGTGATCCGCGCCCAGGCCGCTGAGCTCAAGGACAAGCCGGCCCTCGTCGACGCCAAGCGCACCATCTCCTACGCCGAGCTGGACGAGCTGATGGACCGCATCGCCGTCGCCCTGCAGCGCGACGGCGTCGGCAAGGCCGAGGTGGCCGCGGTCTGCGCCACGACCTCGGTGGAGTATGGCGCGACCTTCTTCGGCATCCTGCGCGCCGGCGCGATCGTCGCGCCGCTGGCGCCGTCCTCGACGCCGGAAAGCCTGGTCATGATGCTCAACGACTCCGGGGCGAAGGTGTTCTTCCTCGACGCCGGGGTCGCCAAGCAGCTGGAAGGCGTGGCCGGCCAGATCAGCGCCAGGCGCGTGGCGCTGGATGGATCGGACGCCGGGATCGGGTTTGAGGAATGGCTCGCGCCCAAGGGCTCCAAGCCTGAGCCGGTCGAGGTCGATCCCGACCAGGGCTTCAACATCATCTACTCGTCGGGCACCACCGGCGCGCCGAAGGGTATCGTCCAACCGCACCGGATGCGCTGGGGCCAGATCCGCCGCGGGGTCTATCCGGCCGACTCGGTGACGATGATCTCGACGCCGCTCTATTCGAACACCACCCTGGTCTCCTACTTGCCGACCCTCTCCAACGGCGGCACCGCGGTGCTGATGCCGAAGTTCGACGCCGAGCAGTTTCTGAAGCTCTCGGAGAAGCACCGGGTCACCCACGCCATGCTGGTGCCGGTGCAGTACCGCCGGCTGATGGAGCGCCCGGACTTCGACAGCTACGACCTGTCGAGCTTCCGGATGAAGTTCTCGACCTCCGCGCCGTTCTCGCCGGAGATCAAGGCCGACGTGCTCAAGCGCTGGCCCGGCGGGCTGATCGAGTACTACGGCATGACGGAAGGCGGCGGTTCCTGCGGGCTGGTGGCCCACGAGTATCCGGACAAGCTGCATACGGTCGGCAAGCCGCTGCCGGGCCACGATATCCGGCTGATCGGCGAGGATGGCGTGGAAGTGCCCCAGGGCGAGATCGGCGAAGTGGTCGGCCGTTCGGGCGCGATGATGGTCGGCTACCACAACCAGCCGGGCAAAACCTCCGAGGCCGAGTGGTACTCGCCCGACGGCCTGCGCTTCATCCGTACCGGCGACGTCGGCCGGTTCGACGAGGACGGCTTCCTGACGCTCATGGACCGCAAGAAGGACATGATCATCTCAGGCGGCTTCAACATCTATCCGTCCGACCTCGAGGCGGAGATCGTGCAGCATGAGGCGGTGCTGGAAGCGGCCGTGGTCGGGGTGCTGTCGGACAAATGGGGCGAGACCCCGGTGGCGTTCGTGGCGCTGAAGCCGGGCCAGAGCGTCGAGGCCGAAACCCTGCGCGACTGGGTCAACGCCAAGCTCGGCAAGACCCAGCGGCTGGCCGATCTGATCCTGGTCGAACACCTGCCGCGCAGCCATATCGGCAAGGTGCTGAAGCGCGAACTGCGCGACTCCTACAAGGGCAAGGCCACCGCATGAGCCAGATTTCCGTCGCCGACCTCTGTGACGAGCACGAGGAGACCGCCGAGGTCTGCGAGACCCAGTTCCGCGACTTTGGCGGTAAGACCGCGTTCTCCGGCCCGATCCGCACGGTCCGCTGCCATGAAGACAACTCGCTGGTGAAGGCCACCCTGGCCGAGCCGGGCGAGGGCTGCGTGCTGGTCGTCGACGGCGGCGGCTCGCTGCATCGGGCTCTGGTCGGCGACATGCTGGCCGCCGACGGGGTGAAGAACGGCTGGGCCGGGGTCGTGGTATATGGCGCGGTGCGCGACACCGCCGTGCTCGGCACGCTGGACCTCGGCGTCAAGGCGCTGGGGAGCAACCCGATGCGCAGCGTCAAGCGCGGCGAGGGCGTGGTCGATACGCCGGTGGCGTTCGGCGGCGTGGTGTTCGTGCCCGGCGACATGCTCTACGCCGACGAGGACGGCATCGCGGTGCTGGCCTCCGAAGACTAGGAGAGACCGACATGGCCGACGCGTTCACCAATCTCGACGCGAGGTCGCCGGCCGACCTCAACGCCATGCAGCAGGGCTTCCTGCCAGGCGAGCTGGGGCTGGAGGTGCTGGAGGCCCGTGAGGGCTATTTGCGCAGCCAGCTGACCGTCGAGCATAAGCACATGGCGCCGAACGGTTTCCTGCACGCGGCCGCCGTCATCGCCCTGCTGGATTCGGCCGCCGGCTACGGCTGCCGCCTTTCGCTGCCCGAGGGCGCCAGCGGCTTCACCACCATCGAGCTGAAGAGCAATTTTCTTGGTTCGGCCAAGGTCGGCGAGAGCGTCCTGTGCGAAGCCAAGCTGGTCCATGGCGGGCGGATGACCCAGGTCTGGGACGCTGTCGCCACCCACGCGGCGACCGGCAAGGCCATCGCCCTGTTCCGCTGCACGCAGATGGTTCTCTACCCGCGCTAAAAGATCGCAAAACGCCCGCTTGATCTAACGTGGCCGGATGAGTAGGTTCCGCGCCTCGCGCTCAGCGGGCTCTCTTTTTGCGGAAGCCCGAACGACGTCTCCGGAGAGGTGGCTGAGTGGTCGAAAGCACCGCACTCGAAATGCGGCGTACCTTTACGGGTACCGTGGGTTCGAATCCCACCCTCTCCGCCATAACCTTCTAGTCGAGACGGCAAGCGGCCTCACTTGAGGCCGTCGCACGTCGTCTGCATCGACTTGGTGAAGCTGGCGTCGGCGCCCAGGGTCCGGCTCAGGATCGAAATGCCCGAGGCGCAGTCGGCGCGGGCCTCCTTCAGACGGCCGGCCTTGGCCAGGACCAGGGCGCGATTGACCAGCAGGTCGCCGTGATTGGCGTGCAGCCCCCCATAGCTGACATCGTAGTTGTGCTTTGCGTCGTCGAGGGTGGCCAGGGCGGCGTTGGTCTTGCCGCGTTGTGACTCGATCAGGGCCAGATAGACCTCGGCGATCCCGATCAGATAGTGCGGCCCCTCGAAGGCCTTTCGATAGATCGCGACCGCTTCCTCGAGCGACTGTTCGCCTTCACGCAGTTTGCCGAGGCCCTGGAAGATCTGGCCCTGCATCGACAAGGAGTCGGCGATAATCGGGTTGTCGGCGTCCAGAACCGCCCGTTCGATCATCAGCGCCTTGGCGATCCGTTCCTGGGCGAGCGGCAGGTCTCCGGCCAGGAAGGCGTTCTGCGCCAGGGCGAACCAGGTCTGGCCGGTCGACAGGTGGTTGTCGCCGACCGTGCGGCGGTAGATGCCGAGCGCTTCCTGCAGCGAGCCTTCGGCCGCCTCGAACTGGCCGTCGTCCGACAGCAGCACGCCGCGATTGTTCAGCACCATGGCGAGCGCCAGCGGCGGAGCATTCGGCGTCGCCCGATAGAAGGCCAGTCCGCGGTCAAAGGCCTTCAGCCCCGCCTTCATGTCCGAGGCCGAAGTCTGGATCCGTCCCTCGGTCACCGCCACCTGGGCGCGCAGCGCGGTGTGCTGGGTCAAGTCCGGTCCCAGTAGCGCATTGGCCCGTCTCACCGTGGCCAAGGCGCGGGTCAGGCTTCCTTGTTTGGCGTAGGTCCAGGCGAGCGTCAGCATCGCCTCGGCGCCGTCGGGGCCGGCCCGTTCGATCTGCGGCAGCGAGGCCTCGAAGGCGGCCTTCGCCTCGTTCAGCAGGCCGAGGTTGTTGTAGGCCTTGCCCAGGGTCGACAGCAGCCGCGCCTGGATCGCCGGTTGGTCGGCCAGCTCGACCCGGGCGCGCTCGGCGCTACGGCCGAGGATGGTCAGGGCGGTGATGGTGCGCGGGTTCTCGGTGGCCGGGTTGGAAAGCTCGAAGGTGCCGACCAGGTAGTCGGAGGCCGTGCGAGCCGCGGTGGCCTCGTGCTGAGCGATCTCACGCTGGGTGTCAGCTTCGATCCGAGCGGCGTTGGCGTAGAAGGCCAGGGCGCCGGTCAGCACCATGCCCGCCACCGCCCCGCTGGTCACGTAGGCGAGGTTGCGCACCCGGCGCTGGGTTTCGCGCTGGACCAGGTCGTTGAGCGGCAGGCCGGTCAGCCCGGCGATCAGCTTCATCCGGGCCAGCCGGCGCCCATCCGCGCCGGGCCGTAAGTCGGCGGCGATCGGCTCGGCTCGCTGCGTGGAAATCTCGCCGTCCGGTCCGAGGTGGAAGCGCAGGCTGTCGGGGAAGCACTCTTCCTGCTCGCGGCCCGGCATGTCGGAGGCGTTGGGCTCGCCGTCGACGATCAGGGCCAGGACCCGCGCCTCGCCGTGGGTGCGCTTGAACTGCAGGATCTCCTCATTGACCCAGTGCGATCCCGCCGAGGAGCGCGAGCAGATGGCGATTAGGAACATCGAGCCGCGCAGCGCTGCGCTCAGCTCGGCGCCCAGGTCAGCCGAAGCCGGCAGCTCCTCGCGATCGCGGAAGATCGGCGACAGGCGGCGCGGCACCTGGCCCACGGAGGTCGTCCGCCCGACCAGCTTGGAGGGGACGCGATAGGATTCCACGGAGCGGTGCAGCGCCTGCGCCACCGCCTTGTCGGCGTGGCTGTAGCTGACGAAGGCGCGATAGCGCGGCGGCGGCGGCTCCTGGAGTTTCGGGCGTTCGCCGTCCGCCATGGCCTAGGCCAGGAGCGCGGCCCGCCGACGGCCGCGCACCGCCGTCCCGACAATCCCGAAGCCAAGGATCATGGTCAGCCAGATGGCCGGCTCTGGCACCGCCGAGGCCAGCTTGAAGGTCAGCACGCCATTCTCGAAGGTCGGCCGCCTGAACACCGAGGGCTCGAACTCGACATTGTCGATAGCCCCGACCGCCGCCAGCGAGGCGGACCGTCCGGCGACGCCGCCGCCGCGCCCGACCGGGTCGCCGAAGCCGGAATAGGCCACCAGGCAGGTGACGCCATCGATGCAGTTGGTCCGCGTGTAGCTGGTGACCGTGGTGATATAGGACAGCGTCCGGCTTTCCCCGGCCGCCATCGCGTTCTGGAAGTTGATCAGGATGTTCGTGGCGTCCCAGGCGTAGCCGATGGCCGAGCCGCTGCCGAACGGGGTCGCCTGGGTGAAGCCGGCCAGGGCGTCCCGGGCTGGATCGAGGCTGTCGGACACCACCATCTGCTGAGTGACCGGATCGTAGACCATCTGCATCGAGCCGGTCAGGCTGTAGAGCGTCTCGCCGCCCGCCACGATCGAGAACTCGAACCCGGCGAACGCGGTCGGCTCGCCCGGTGCGGCCAGGTTGGCGAGGTCGGAGAAGGAGTAGCCGGCCTGGCTCTCCGGGCAGCCCTGGTAGACGTTGCCGCCGCAGCCGTCGGTCCGGTCGGAGAGGTAGAAGCCGAGCCCCGCCGGAATGATCGTCGAACTCAGGACAGGCACTACCGTCGAGCCGCTGTCGTTCAGGAAGGTGATGTCCACGACGGACGAGGATTTCGTGGTGATGAACGGCCCAGAGACGGCGTTGCCGTTCTCGAAGCTGATGAACTCCGAGCCGATGTCGACCACGGACTGGAAGCTCGCCCCATTGTTGGAGCCGAAGGTCAGCGAACCTTCGCTCAATGGCAGGGGGAAGGTCCCTCCCTGGATGGTGAAAACGTTGTCGCCCTCGCCGGTGACGTCGGTCACCTGCGCCTGAGCGGACGATGCAGCGATCAGCGCCACGCAGGTCGCGATCAATCCCAGCCGGCCCATGACATCCCTCGTTCGTGTCCGGACGGGAGGCTGGTTGATCCCAGTCCCGGCGGACGTCATATGGTTAACACATCAAAGAACAATGTTATCCGAAACTAGGATGGCATTCGGTCCAGCCTGGCCCCTTCGCTCAGAAAGCGCGCACTGGCGTCTTGAATCTATCCGGTTGATTGCTGAGGAAATTGCCGAGGCTCTCGGGATCTAGGTCTGCGCCCGCGGCCCATGTCCCGCCGGCAAAGCCCTGCCCATAGGCCCCAGCCGCTTGAACGGGGCGCCTCGCCCCCGGGGAAACCCCGATAGACGGGGCTGGGTCGCGTCCGCAATCTCGCCGATGGCTCAACCGACCAGGTGCAGATGACATGGCGAGCAAGCTGCCGAAGTTCGAACTGACCCGGCCCAAGCGCGTGGAGAACCCGCCGCTGCCGCCCTTGCCGGACGTAGGGCAGATGGACGCCGATATGGCGTCGGTCACCTACTCCACTCACCGCACCAAACTGTCGACCCACCGTACGGACCTGTCGGAGCACAGGACGGATCTGTCGGAATTCCGCACCGACCTTTCCACCCACCGGACCGACCTCTCGACCGAGCGCACGGAGATGTCGATGCGCCGGACGGGCATGTCGTTCCAGCGGACGCGGATGAGCGATGACCGGACCTTGATGTCGGTGATCCGCACGTCGCTGTCGCTGATCGGCTTTGGCTTCACGATCTACCAGGCGTTCGAGAAGCTGCGCGACGCCGGGACGATCGCCAGCGCCGCGGCGCCGCGGAACTTCGGCGTCACCCTGGTGATGCTGGGCATACTCATGCTGATTATCGGCATGATCCGCCATGTCCGGTTCATGAGCGAGCTCGGCGCCACCCGGGCGGCCATGGCCAAGGAGGGGCTGGTCTTCGCCGAGAGCCGCTTCCCGGTCTCATCGACCTTCTGGATCGCGGTTTGCCTGTTGCTGGTCGGCTTCGCGGCGATCGCCAGCATGGTCTTCCGGTGGCAGGTGTTCGGCTAGCGCGACATCCAGGGCTTGGATTTCGAGGCCGAGCGGGCAGCCGCGGCCTGCTCGCGCTGGAAGCGGCCGCCGCGCGGCGGCTTCGGCTTGGCGTCCTCGGCGGCCTTCTTCAGGCGTAGGGCGCGCTGGATCGGGGTCTCCGAGGGCGGCGCGGCCGGATCGTCTGGCGTATCGGTCATGGTCGTCCTCCAGATCGCGAGCCTATCGTCCCGGCGCGCTTCTGTCCGTCTGAAACTCACACACGCCTGGTGCGGCCAAGCCAGGTCGCCGCTGGGCTCCAAGTCCAAGCCCTGGAGGGCGACCGCGGTGTCGCCAATCGGGCGAGAGCCCTTGCCGTCGGCGGCCGGGTGGACGAAACCGATGGCCGCATGAAACAAGTGATCGTCGTCAACGAGGCCCTGGGCCTGCCCCCGGGCAAGATGGCCGCGCAAGTGGCCCACGCCGCCGTCGGCGGACTGCTGAGCGCGCCGCGCGAAAAGCAGGCGGGCTGGCTGCAGGCCGGCATGCCAAAGGTGGTGCTGCGTTGCGCCTCGGAAGCGGAGCTGTTCGCTCTCGCCAAGGCCGCGGAGGACGCCGGACTTCCGACCATGCTGATCCGCGACGCCGGCCGCACCGTGGTCGAAGCGGGCACCCCCACCTGCGTCGGCATAGGCCCCGACGAGATTCCTAAGATCGACGCCGTGACCGGCGCGCTGAAGTTGATGAGGTAGCAACGTGTATTCCACCAAGCAGGGGACCGGAGTCCTCGGGACCATGGAGCAGCCGCTGGAGGCGGTGAGCTTCGAGGCCACCATCGAGCACGCCCAGAACGCGATCCTGTCGTTCATCGGCAAGGTGAAGACCCGCAGCGGCCGCAGTCTCGCCGAGCTTAAGGGCCAGAAGCTGATCCTGCAGATCGACGACGGGCCCGCCCTCGGCGTGGTGATCGTCCACATCGAAGGCGAGGAAGCGGTGATCAACCTGGCGCCGAGCTAGGGCGTCGCGGGGTGGGGCCGGTGGAGCTTCGCCTGAAAAGGGCGCCGCCCTCGGCGCATTCTCGCCATGGCCGGCGGCCAGCCTGTGCGGCCGTCAAAAGGAGGACCCACCATGCGTATGACCCGCCTTGTCCTGGCCGCCCTGATCCTGGCCGGCTCGGCCGGCATGGCCGCCGCCGCCGAGGGACGCTTCATCCACCCGGCCGACACCAGCAAGGACGACCGCATCAGCAAGGCCGAATGGACT
Source organism: Phenylobacterium sp. P4_E10 (assembly GCF_056401675.1). Lineage (NCBI taxonomy): Bacteria > Pseudomonadati > Pseudomonadota > Alphaproteobacteria > Caulobacterales > Caulobacteraceae > Phenylobacterium > Phenylobacterium sp. P4_E10. The sequence continues at coordinate 80,036 of NZ_JBFUIW010000015.1, forward strand.
GCCTACAAGCTGCCCCCGGCCGAGTTCGCCAAGGCCGACAAGAACAAGGACGGGCTGATCGACGGCCCCGAGTTCGTCGGCTGGGACACCGCCTACAAGGCCGCCCACCAGGGCCACTAGGTCTTAGGCCAAGGCCTGCTCCAGGTCGGCGATCAGGTCGCCGGCGTCCTCGATCCCCACCGACAGGCGGATCAGGCCGTCGGCGATGCCGATCCGCGCCCGGGTCTCCGCCGGGATCGAGGCGTGGGTCATGATCGCCGGATGCTCGATCAGGCTTTCGACCCCGCCGAGGCTCTCGGCGAGGGTGAACAGCCGGGTGCGCTCCAGCATCCGCACCGTACCGCGCAGGTCGCGGTCCAACACCGCCGAGATCATGCCGCCGAAGCCGCCCGTCATCTGCCGGCGGGCCAGGGCGTGCTGCGGATGGCTGGCCAGCCCCGGATAGATGACCTTGGCGACGTCCGGCCGGCCCTCCAGCCACTGGGCGATAGCCATGCCGTTCTCGCAATGGCGCTGCATGCGCAGGGCCAGGGTCTTCACGCCGCGCAGGGCCAGGAACGAGTCGAACGGCGAGGAAACGGCGCCCACCGCGTTCTGCAGGAAGCCCACCTGTTCGGCGAGCTCCTTGTTCTGGCCGACGACGAGCGCCCCGCCGACAATGTCGGAATGGCCCGAGACGTACTTGGTGGTCGAGTGCATGACCGCGTCGAAGCCAAACTCCAGCGGCCGCTGGCAGTAGGGGCTGGCGAAGGTGTTGTCGGCGGCGGTCAGCAGGCCGTGGCGCTTGCCGAGGTCGGCGATGGCGGCCAGGTCGGCCAGCCGCAGCAGCGGATTGGTCGGGGTCTCTACCCAGATCAGCCGGGTGTTGGGCTGGATCGCCGCCTCGATGGCGCCCAGGTCGCTCATATCGACGAAGGTGAACTCCAGGCCGGCGGTGCGCTTGCGGACCTTGTCGAACAGACGGAACGAGCCGCCATAGAGGTCCTCGCTGGCGATCACGTGCGCCCCGGCGTCCAGCACCTCCAGGAAGGTCGAGATCGCCGCCAGGCCGGAGGCGAAGGCGAAGCCGCGGGTTCCGCTCTCCAGGTCCGCCATGGCCCGTTCGAAGGCGAAGCGGGTGGGGTTCTGGCTGCGCGAATATTCGAAGCCCTTGTGCTCGCCCGGGCTCGACTGGGCGTAGGTCGAGGTGGCGTAGATCGGCGGCATCACCGCGCCGGTGGAGGGGTCGTGCGACTGCCCGCCGTGGATCACCCGGGTGGAGAACTCCAACCGGTTCTTGCCGTGGGTTTCGTCGGTCACGCTGCGCGCCTCAGATAGTTGATCAGGTCGATACGGGTGATGAGGCCGACGAACTCGCGGCCGTCGAGGACGATGGCCACCTGGTCGCGTTCGAACAGCGGCAGCAGGGCGTCGAGCGGCGAGTCGGCCTGGAGGGTGTCGAGCTTGGCGGTCATGCAGGCCGCCACCGGCTGCGAGAAGCGCTTGTCGGGCTTGGAGTCCTCGACCGCCTCGAGCAGGTCGCTTTCGTCGATCAGGCCGATCAGCCGTCCATCGTCGAGCACCGGAAGCTGGCTGACATCGGCCGCGCGCATTCGGTTGTAGGCGGTCAGCAGGGTGTCTTCAGGGCCCACCGTCACTGCGCCGCCCTCGGCCGGCGAGCGGGCGATCAGGTCGCGAAGGTCGCCGTGCAGGTTGCGCTGGGTCAGGCCCTGCTCGGCCAGCCAGCTGTCGTTGTAGACCTTGGAGAGGTATTTGGCGCCGGTGTCGCAGACCAGGGTGACCACCCGCTGAGCCTCCGTCTGCTCGCGGCAGTATCGCAGGGCCCCGGCCAGCAGCGTACCGGAGGAGGAGCCGCCCAGCACGCCGGCCTTGGACAGCAGCATCCGCGCCGCGGCGATGCTCTCGGTGTCGGGGATCGTGTAGGCCTTGGCCACCAGCGAGAGGTCGCAGTTGGTCGGGACGAAGTCCTCGCCGATGCCTTCGACCACCCAGGAGCCGGGCTCGATAAGTTCGCCGGTGTTGACCAGCGGGGCCAGGATCGAGCCGTCAGGATCGGCCAGCACCATCTTCGTCTTCGGCGAGGCCTTGGCGAAGAACCGGCCAAGACCCGTCAAGGTGCCGCCAGAGCCGACGCCGACGACCACCGCGTCCACGTCGCCCTCCATCTGCTCGAAAATCTCCGGGCCAGTCTGGGTCTCGTGCGCCTTCGGATTGGCCGGGTTGGCGAACTGATTGATGTAGATCGCGCCGGGGATCTTGGAGGCCAGTCGTTGGGCCATGTCCTGGTAGTACTCAGGGTGACCCTTGCCGACGTCGGAGCGGGTGATGCGGACGTCGACGCCCATGGCCCGCAGGTGTTGGATCTTCTCGCGGCTCATCTTGTCGGGCACGACCAGCAGGATCTTGTAGCCCTTGAGCACGCCGACCTGGGCGAGGCCGAGGCCGGTGTTGCCGGCGGTGGCCTCGACGATGGTCCCGCCGGGCTTGAGCGAACCGTCGGCCTCTGCCGCCTCGATCATCGAGCGGGCGACGCGGTCCTTGATGGAGCCGCCGGGATTGGCGCTCTCCAACTTCACGAACAGTCGGCAGGGGCCGGTGTCAAAACCGGTCAGCTCGAGCATCGGGGTGTGGCCGATCAACTCGAGAGCCGACTGTACCGGGGGCGAGAGCATGGATGCGTCTCGGGTCATCGAACGGGAACTCCTGAAGGCCTCAAGGCGGAAACGCCCGGGGTCGGTTTCCGCGCCATTTGCTCGAGCATATGGGCGATTTTCCCACCGCGACTAGACGGAACGCCGTTCGTTCGTCGCGCGATTGGCGACAAACGGCGAAATTGAGCCTGTCGGACTCGACATTTCGGTGACGCTTGGATGAAGGTGCGCCGCGTCAAAAGTCCGGGGTTTCCATGATTGTTCGCCACTTGCTGTCCGCGGCGCTCGTCGCCGTGCTTGCTTCGCCTGCCTACGCCCAGGCTCCCGCCCCGGAGGCCAAGAAGGCCGAGGCCCCCAAGTGGGACGTCAACGCTCCGCCCGGCCCGACCCGCGACGTGCCGATCGACGTGACCAGCGGCACCTGGATGAGCCTGGACGTCAGCCCCGACGGCAAGGAAGTGGTCTTCGACCTGCTCGGTGACCTCTACGTGATGCCGATCGGCGGCGGGGAAGCCCGCGCCCTGACCACAGGCATGGCCTGGGACATGCAGCCGAAGTACTCGCCCAACGGCCGCTGGATCGCCTTCACCTCCGACCGCGGCGGCGGCGACAACGTCTGGGTCATGAACCGCAACGGCGGCGAGATGAAGCAGGTCTCCAAGGAGACCTTCCGGCTGCTCAGCCAGCCGTCCTGGACGCCGGACTCCGAGTTCATCGTCGCCCGTAAGCACTTCTCCTCGCGCCGCTCGCTGGGGGCCGGCGAGATGTGGCTCTACCACCGCTCGGGCGGCGAGGGCCTGCAGCTCACCAAGAAGCGCACCGAGCAGAAGGACACCGGCGAGCCGGCCTTCTCGCCCGACGGCCGCTACCTCTATTTCAGCGACGACTCCACGCCCGGCGGCGTGTTCGAGTACTCCAAGGACGTCAACGCCCAGATCTACGTGATCCAGCGGCTGGACCGGAAGACCGGCGAGATCGAGCCCTACGTCACCGGCCCCGGCGGTTCGATCCGCCCGACCCCCTCGCCGGACGGCAAGTCCTTGGCCTTCATCCGGCGGGTTCGCTACAAGTCGGTGCTCTACGTCATGGACATCGCCTCGGGCCGCGAGACCCCGGTCTATGACGGCCTGGACCGCGACATGCAGGAGACCTGGGCCATCCACGGGGTCTACCCGACCATGGCCTGGACCCCGGACAACAAGGCCATCGTCTTCTGGGCCGGCGGCAAGATTCAGAAGATCGATGTCGCCTCCAAGGCGGTCACCAACCTCGCGTTCCACGTCAAGGGATCCCGCGCCGTCCAGGAGGCCGTGCGTTTCCCGGTCGAGGTCGCGCCCAAGGACTTCAAGGTCCGCATGCTGCGTTGGACCGAAGTCAACCCGGCTGGCGACAAGGTCGTCTACCAGGCGCTGGGCCATCTCTGGATCAAGGATCTGAACAGCGGCGCGGCCCCCCGCAGGCTGACCAAGCAGACCAACCATTTCGAGTTCTATCCGACTTGGTCGCGAGACGGCCGCTCGATCGTCTACACCACCTGGAACGACCAGGACTTCGGCACGGTGCGCGTGGTCAGCGCGGCGGGCGGCGAGGGCAAGGTGATCTCCGGCCAGCCCGGCCACTATGTCGAGCCGACCTTCAGCCCGGACGGCTCCAAGGTGGTTTATCGCTCGGTGTCCGACGGGTTCCTGACCTCGGCCATGTGGGGCCGCGACCCGGGCCTCTATGCGGTCTCGGCCAAGGGCGGCGACAAGCCGGTGCGGATCTCCAGCAAGGGCGTGCAGCCGCAGTTCGGCGCGGACAACGACCGGGTCTTCTTCATGACTTTCGAGGAGGAGAACAAGCGGGCGCTGAAGTCGATCGAGCTGGACGGCTCGGACGAGGAAAGCCACCTGACCAGCGAGTTCGCCACCGAGTACGCGCTGAGCCACGACGAGAAGTATGTGGCCTGGACCGAGCGCTTCAACGCCTACGTCACACCCTTCGTGCGTACGGGCAAGGCGGTCGAGCTGTCGCCGAAGACCGCGTCGATCCCGGTCAGCCGGGTGACCCGCGACGCCGGTGAGTTCCTGCACTGGTCCGGGGACAACAAGAAGCTCTGGTGGTCGATGGGGCCGGAGCTCTATTCCCGCGATCTGAAGGACGCCTTCACCTTCGTCGACGGCGCGCCCAAGGAGCCGCAGAAGGCGGCCGAGCAGGGCGTCGACATCTCCTTCACCCAGGCCTACGCCGCGCCGACCGGCCGCACGGTCTTCACCGGCGCGCGCATCGTCACCATGAAGGGCGACGAGGTGATTGAGGACGGGGTGATCGTGCTCAACGGCAACCGCATCGAGGCGGTCGGGCCGCGGGCCTCCGTCACCGTCCCGGCCGGCGCCAAGACCATCGACGCCACGGGAAAGACCATCATCCCCGGCCTGATCGACGTGCACTGGCACGGCTCGATGGGGGCGGACCAACTGATCCCGCAACAGAGCTGGGTGAACTACGCCGCCCTGGCGTTCGGCGTCACCACCATCCACGACCCCTCCAACGACTCGGGCGAGATCTTCGCCCATAGCGAACTGGAGAAGGCGGGCGAGGTGGTCGGGCCGCGGATCTTCTCGACCGGCACCATCCTCTACGGAGCCAAGGCGCCCTTCACCGCCGAGATCGACAGCCTGGACGACGCGCGTTCGACCCTGCGCCGAATGAAGGCGATCGGGGCGTTCAGCGTGAAGAGCTACAACCAGCCCCGCCGCGAGCAGCGCCAACAAGTCCTGGCCGCCGCCCGCGAGCTGGGGGTGATGGTAGTGCCCGAGGGCGGCTCGCTGTTCGAGCACAATATGACGATGGTGGTCGACGGCCATACCGGGGTGGAGCACTCGATCCCGGTCGCCAAGATCTATGACGACGTGCGCCAACTCTGGCCGGCGACCAAGGTCGGCTACACCCCGACCCTGATCGTCGCCTATGGCGGCACCTTCGGCGAGAACTACTGGTACGAGCACACCGACGTCTGGGCCGACCAGCGGCTCTCCAACTTCGTGCCGCGGCGGGTCCTCGATTCCCGCTCGCGCCGCCGCATCAAGATGCCGGACGAGGAGTACAACCACGTCGACATCGCCAAGGTGGCCAAGGAACTGAACGACCTTGGCGTCTCGGTGCAGCTCGGCGCCCACGGCCAGCGCGAAAGCCTTGGCGCGCACTGGGAGCTCTGGATGTTCGCCCAGGGCGGCATGAGCCCGCTGCAGGCGCTGCGCGCCGGCACCCTGAACGGGGCGCAATACCTCGGCATGGACAAGGACATCGGCTCGCTGGAGCCGGGCAAGCTGGCCGACCTGGTGGTCCTGGACGCCAATCCGCTGGAGAACATCCGCAACTCGACCTCGATCAAGTACACGGTCGCCAACGGCCGGGTGTTCGACGCCATGACCATGAACGAGCTGGGCAAGAGCACGCCCAAGCCGTTCTGGTTCCAGCTGCCGGGCGGCGAGGCCTGGGGCGCCGGCTCCACGGCCGCGGTCAGCCACCAGGAAGACTAACACTGGGGCGGATCCTCCCCCGCTGCGCGTCGGGGGAGGATCCGTCTGGCTCAGGCCGATCAGCGACGGTAAATCCCAGTCATGGCCAAGACGACCCCCGCGACCCTCGCCCTGGACAAGGCCAAGGTCGCCTACGAATTGCATACCTACGACTATGACCCTGACGCCCCACGCGTCGGGCTGCAGGCGGCTGAAAGCCTGGGCGTGCCGGCCAGCCAAGTGCTCAAGACCCTGATGGTCCAGGTCGACGGCAAGCCGGTTTGCGCGGTGCTCGCCTCCGACCAGGAGGTGGCCATGAAGAAGCTGGCCGCCGCCGTGGGCGGCAAGTCGGCGCAGATGATGAAGCCGGCGGACGCTGAACGGCTGACCGGCTATCGCGTCGGCGGGGTCAGCCCGTTCGGCCAGAAGCGGCAGGTGCCCACGGTGATCGACGAAGCCGCGCTCGCTCACGACAGGGTTTTCGTCAACGGCGGCCAGCGCGGGCTGCAAGCGCGGCTCGCGCCTGGCGACATTGTGAGCACACTGCTAGCCAAGGTGGCGGCGCTGACCTGATTGTCGTTGCGTCACAGCTCGGAACAAGCGTTAAGTTAGCGCTGATAACTTGGGTCGACGGGGGCCATGGCGATCACGGGTGAAGGTGAGGCGGCCATGGGTTTTGCGAAGGAACAGGCGTCATGACGGCCGTCAGCCTGGAGCGCAGGCGCACCTACCACGTGGGCAATGTGCGAGCGCAACTCTTGGCTGCGGCTCGTGACATCCTGCAGGAGCACGGGCGGGCCGGTCTCTCGCTGCGCGCCATCGCCGACCGCGCCGGCGTTGCGCCGGGCACTGTCTACTACCACTACGCCGACAAGGCCGCCCTGCTGGCGGGGCTGGCCTGCGACGGGTTCCGGCAGCTGGCCGAGGCGATGCAGGCGGCGTTTGCGGCTCGCGGGGCCGAGAGCGGCCTGCGCTCGACCGGCTTCGCCTATCTGAACTTCCTGCGCCAGAAGCCCGAGCTCTACGAGCTGATGTACGAAGCCCGCGATGCGGGGCGTCGAGAAGACGTGGCCGCCGCCGAGGCCGAGGCCTTCGCCGTGTCGCGCGCGGCGATCGTCCACGACTTCTCGGCCCAGCACACGCCTGACCTGGCCGACAAGATCGCCGAGGCGATCTGGGCCTGGGGTCGAGGCATCGCCGCGGTGTCCCTTTCGCGCGGCTCGCCGGGCCAGGGACCCGAGGATGAGGCGGTGATTTCGGCGGTTCGCGGCCTCGAGGCGCTGATCCTCGGCCGCTGAAGCCCAGGCGTCACATACCAATTGCTCAATATTTTCCGAAGCTTGGCCGAAATGCGCCCTGAGGGCGCGCGTCTCTTGCGCCACAAGGGCTCGTGAAAAGTCGACGGTGGCGCTTTTAGCTCTATTCGAACGCCGTTCAAGACATCCAGCCTGAGTAAATTAAGCACTCACGACGGGCGAAAAAACGTCCGCGTCTGGCTGGGAGGTTACATATGATCCAACCACTGCGTCTGCGCAGTCTTTTCATCATGGGCGCGTCGATCGCGGCCATGTCCGCCGCGACTCAGGCCGTGGCCCAAGACGCCTTCACCATCGAGGAACTGGTCGTCACCGCTGAAAAGCGGGAGCAGAGCCTGCAAGACGTGCCGGTGGCGGTCACCGCCTTCACCTCGGAAAAGCGCGACCTCATGGGCGTCGCCACGGTCGAAGACCTGGCCCGCGTCACGCCGAGCGTCGCCTACACCAACAACGACCGTCTCTCGATCCGCGGCTTCGGCCGCCTGACCAACGCCATCGGCACCGACCCGTCCGTGGCGCTGTATTCGGACGGCATCTTCTCCAACTCGATGGCCGACAGCTCGACGCCGTCGCTGTTCATCGAGCGGACGGAAGTCCTGCGTGGCCCGCAAGGCACCCTCTATGGCCGTAACTCGATCGGCGGCGCGCTGAACATCATCGGCAAGCGTCCGAGCGATGAGTTCCAAGGCGAAGTCCGCGGCATGATCGGCAACTACGGCGCCTGGCGTACCGACGCCCTGGTGACCGGCCCGATCTCCGAAGGCCTGCGCTTCCTGGTCGGCGGCTCGGTCGAGCGCCGCGACGAAGGCTTCATCGAGAACATCGGCCCCGGCGGCGACACCAGCGCGGTCAAGCGCTACATCCTCGAAGCCCAGGTCGAAGCCGACCTCGGCGAGAACGTCACCGCCCGCTTCCGCTACACCAAGTTCGATTGGGACGACAGCTACGGCGTCGGCAACATCCACGAGTCTGTCATCACGCCCTACGACACCGCTTCGGTGACCGGCCTGGGCAACTCGGCCCTCTACTACAACCCGACCAACGGGTACGCCGGGATCAATCCGTCGATCGCCGATCCGTTCAAGATCGACATGGACCAGACGATGGAGGGCAAGCTCTCCGACCATAATCGTCTGCACTTCGACCTGACCTGGGACCTGGGCTTCGCCACCCTGAAGTACCTCGCCGGCTACCAGGCCTACGTCTACAACACCAACGGCGACGAAGACCGCTCCTCGCGTCAGGGCCTGTTCAGCATCAACGCCGCGACCCCGTTCGGCGCCTACACCGCGACCGGCGTCTCGCCGAACCAGCGCTTCTTCTATCAAGAGAAGCAAAAGTGGTGGTCGAACGAAATCAACCTGTCGTCGAACTCCGATGGCCCGCTGAACTGGATCGTCGGCCTCTATCAGTATCACCAGTCCTACTCGCAGCCGCAGGGCCTGCGCGTGCTCGGCGACAACTCGATGCTGACGCCGCTGAGCCTGGCCACCGGCGGTCTGGCTGCGCCGAACCCCAAGGGCAACTACCTGTTCGTGGACGGCACCCTGGAAGTCGACTCGGTCGCGGCCTTCGGCCAGATCGACTACGAGTTCGCCGAGAATTGGACCCTGACGGCCGGCCTGCGCTGGACCAAGGACGAGAAAGAGGGCACCGACTTCGCCCGCTACGTCTCGCGCAGCAACACCACCGCGACCATCCTGCGCAGCACGGGCGTCCCGCTCGCCGCGGCCCAGGGCATCGCTGTGGACTTCACCACCTTCGTGGTCTGCGGCGGGCCGACCATCGCCAGCTGCCGGGCCAACCCGCTCTACGCCAACCTGCAGGAAGTCCCGACCGGCGGCCTGACCCGCGACCTCGCGCAGGACTACGACGCCTTCACTGGCACCCTGGGCGTGCAGTGGCAGCCGGACGGCGACACCAACGCCTACGCCCGCTACAGCCGCGGCTACAAGTCGGGCGGTTGGCTGGCTTCGAACGGCCTGACCCCGTTCCCGTACGCCGATCCGGAGTACGTGGATAACTACGAACTCGGCCTGAAGAAGACCTTCGGCGGCCGCGTCCAGATCAACTCGGCGATCTTCTATGCCGACTACCAAGGCTTCCAGGCGCCGCTGACCGTCATCCTGAACCCGACCACCGGTTCGACGGGCACGCAGTTCCTGAACCTCGAGGCTCGCAACTGGGGCGTCGAACTGGAAGGCCAATGGGCGCCGCTCGACAACCTGTCGATCTTCGCCAGCTACGCCTACCTGAACGCCGAGATCCAGGAAGGTTGCTGCTACGTCGACACCAACGATCCGACCGCCGCGGGCTCGGGCGCTCAACCGGTTGGCGGCACGCCGACGGCGCGCACCCAAACGCTGGTTGGCAACCGCCTGCCGATGACCGCCGAGAACAAGTTCAACCTCGGCGCCAACTACACCTTCGACTTCGAGCCGGGCAGCCTGACCATCGGCGGCACCTACACCTTCACCGACGACATGCAGACCTCGATCTTCAGCCAGGCGAACTACACCGCCCCGTCGAATGAGATCGTCGACTTCCGCGCCTTGTGGAAGGACAGCGCCGACCGCTTCACGATCATCGGCTTCGTGAAGAACGCCTTCGACGAGGTCGCCTATCAAAGCTCGACCCCGAGCTCGCTGACCTCGATCGGCACCTATCGTCGGACGGTGAAGCTCAACTTCCCGCGCACCTTCGGGATGGAATTCCAGTACCGCTTCTAAGGTCTGGAGAGCACGACTTGGTGGAGGCGCCGCGGGCAACCGCGGCGCCTCTTTCCATTCTGGGTCAGAGGAAAGAGCCCGCGGACCCGAGATTGCCCCGCGATGCTTATCGCTTGGCGCCGACGTCAATTGCCCTACCGTCGTTCACCTGACCGCCCGATAGAGGCGGATAGGGAGGAGCGAGCCATGAAGTTCACCTGGTTCAACCTCATGCCGTGGCCATACCTGCCGGATGACTTCCGGGAGAAGAACCGCTCGGTGTGGGTGGATATCGACCAGCGCCTGTTCGATCCGGCCAAGAGCCACGAAGTCTACAACACCTACATGGACCTGCTCGAATACGCCGACACCCTCGGCTTCGACGGGATCGGGGTGAACGAGCACCACCAGAACGGCTACGGCATCATGCCTTCGCCCAACATCATCGCCGCCGGTCTGGCGCGGCGGACCTCGAACGCCGCCATCGTGGTGCTGGGCAATTCCATCGCCCTCTACAATCCGCCGATCCGGGTGGCCGAAGAGTTCGCCATGCTTGACTGCATCTCCGGCGGTCGGCTGGTGGCCGGGTTCCCGGTCGGGACCTCGATGGACACCAACTACTGCTACGGCCAGATTCCGTCGTTGACCCGCGAGAAGTACCAGGAAGCCCACGACCTGATCATCAAGGCCTGGACCACGCGCGACCCGTTCGCGTGGAACGGCCGCTACAACAAGCTGCGGCACGTGAACATCTGGCCGCGGCCGATCCAGGACAAGCCACATCCGCCGGTGCACATCCCGGGCGGCGGATCGGTCGAGACCTACGACTTCTGCATCGACAACACCTACTCGTATTCCTACCTCAGCTTCTCGGGCTACCTGCGCGCCCAGGCGCTGATGGACGGCTACTGGCGGCGGGTCGAGGAGCGCGGCGTCGATAGGAGCCCCTATCGCGCGGGCTTCGCCCAGACCATCTGCGTGGCTGAGACCGACGAGGAGGCTGAGCGGCTCTATTCCGAGCACATCAGCTACTTCTACAATCGCTGCCTTCACGTCTATCCGGGCTTCGCCGACGCGCCCGGCTACCGGACCATCAAGACCATCCAGACCGGCGCGCTTTCGCAGTACGCCCCGCCAAAGGGCGGCTACACGCAGCTGACCTGGAAGGAGCTCACCGAGCAGGGCCACGTCATCGCCGGCTCGCCCGAAACCGTCCGCCAGCGGATGGAGGAGCTGATCAAGGGCCTCAACGTCGGCAACATCTTCTGCCTGATGCACGTCGGGAACATGCCCGCCGAGAAGTGCATGTATTCGACCAAGCTGTTCGCCGAAAAGGTGATGCCGCACCTGCGCAACATGTTCCCCGAGCACGCAGACGACGAGCGCTTCTGGTGCAAGCCGTTGGAGAAACGGGTGACCGCGGGCTCGCTGCCGGCCGCGCCGACCACGGCGCCGTTGGGCGCGGACGCGTGAGGGAGGCGGCATGATGGAACTGAAGACCGTCCAGACCCGCCACGTCCCGGTCCGCTATTTTGAAGGCGGCCAGGGCCCCGCGCTCGTCTACCTGCACGGCGCGAGCGGCGTCACGGCCGAGGACCCGTTCCTGGGCGCCCTGGCCACGTCGCACCACGTCTTCGCACCGCTGATCCCGGGCTATGGCGACAGCCAAGAGTGCCCCGAGATCCGCGACATGCTGGATTTCACTCTGCACAGCTGGGATGTCGTGGAAGCCCTGGGCCTCAAGGACCCGATCCTGGTCGGCCATTCGATGGGCGGGATGATCGCCGCGGAGATGGCGGCGATCGCGCCCAACGATGTGTCGCGCCTGGGCCTGATCGCCCCGGCCGGGCTTTGGGACGACGAGCACCCGATTCCGGACCTGTTCGCCCTGATGCCCTACGAGATGCCGCAGATGCTGTTCCACGACGCGGCGGCGGGGGCGGCGATGCTGACGGCCGGGCGCAATGTCGAGGACCCGAACTTTCTGCAGACCTATCTGGTGACCAACGCCCGCCAGCTGGGCATGGCCGGGCGCATTCTGTTCCCGATCCCCGAGCGGGGCCTCAGCCAGCGGCTCTATAGGATCAAGGCCAGGACCGTGATCGTCTGGGGCGACTCCGACCGGCTGGTTCCACCGGTCTACGCCCATGGCTTCAAGAAGGGGATCGCGGGCGCCGAACTGGTCTCGATCCCCGAGGCCGGCCACATGGTGATTCTGGAGAAGACCGCAGCCGTGGTCGAGGCGGTGGGCCGCCTGGGCTGAGCTTCCGCGTCACTTGCCGTAGCGTCAATTGCAGCGCTCTATGATGGCTCGGGGGACAGGAAGGGAGAAGCCCATGAGCGTCTACCGCGTCACCGAGATCATCGGCACCAGCGCCACCAGCTGGGAGGACGCCGCCGAGCAGGCGTTGGCCGCAGCGGCGGGGTCGTTGCGCGAGTTGCGCGTTGCGGAGGTGAGCAAGCTGGACATCGCGCTCGGCGCCGATGGAAAGATCGAGTCCTTCCGCACCAAGCTCAGCGTCAGCTTCAAATACGATCCGAGCTAGCCCGGCGCGGCGAACCGCCGCCGACCCCGTATGGGCCGGCGGCTGACGCCGTCAGTCGAGCACGAAGTCGTTCGCCGTCAGGCTGGCGACCGTGACGCCGGTCAAGGTCACCGTTCCGGTTCCCAGGGTCAGCACCGCGTTGCCCGCAATAGTGCTCAGGTGCGCCTGGACGTCGGCGAAGCTGTGGATGTCGGCGACCCCGGTCAGGTCGATGACATCGCCGCCAGCGACGCTGAAGTCGGTGACGACATCCTTGCCGGCGCCGGCAAGGAACACGAATTTGTCGGCTCCCGCGCCACCGGTCAGGCGGTTGTCGACCGCGTTGCCGATGATCGTGTCGTTCCCCGAACCCCCGACGGCGTTCTCGATCCAGGCGCCGTAGGCGATGCTGATGTTGTCGTGCATCAGCGGGTCGGTGACGCCGGCGATTTCCTTCCAGGAAAGGCCGCCGTTAATCCCGTCGACGCCGTTGTTGTAGACCTCGTAGAGCTGAGCCGTCCGAGCGGGCAGGCCGGCGGCGGCGTTGTTGGCGTTGATCTGTTCCAGGGTCAGGAACTCGTTCGAACCGCCTGCGCTGCTGAACGAGCCGGGGTTGAGGTCGATCAGCGAGGGCGTGCTGTAGCCCGAGAGATCGAGGGTGTCCTTGCCGCCGGCGTCCCAGATCGTGAACACCGGGGCCAGGTCGTGCGGCTGGATCTGGAAGGCGGTTCTGTTGGCCAGGTCCGCGGTCCAATTGAAGCCGTAGGTGGTGTCGCCGGTGCGAGTGGTGGTGTCGACTCCATACAGCGCCTGGATGGCGGCGATGTCGTGGACCAGCGGGGTCGGCGAATAGAGGAATCGCATCGTCGCCCAGTCGATATGGGCCGCGCCGGTCTCATAGGCGTCCCAATAGGACATCACCGAGTACTGGCGAGAGTCCTGGTAGTAGTCGGCCAGGGCGTAGCTCAGCTCGACGTCGTCGCTGGCGTTGTAGTCGCCGGGATGCGAGAGGCCGAGCGCGTGGCCGATCTCGTGGGTCAGGGTCTGCATGCCATAGAAGCCATCCTCGAGCTGAATGCCCTGGACCGGACCCGGATTGATCCAGACGTCGCCCTCGATGTGCTCGTACTTGGCGCCGTAAGCCTTGCCGTGCGGCAGGTAGGCCCAGGCCTGTCCCGGCCCTGTGGTGGTGGTGGCGAAGGCCATGTCCCAATTGCCGTGGCCGTTGGCCTGCTCCTCAAAGCGCAGCGGGACCAGGTCGTCCCAGTAGGCGAGAGCCTCGCGGGTCGCCGCCTGCTGGGCCGCGGACATCGGAGAATAGCCGTAGGTCTCGGCCGCCTCGTGCGGGTTGTTGTAGATGCCGTAGGTCCTGGGCCCGCTGTAGAAACCGTAGGTGAGCACGCCGTCGGCGGTCTCCTTGGCGCTCCAGGAGAAGCCCGACCGGTTCAGGTGGTCGGCGATCTGGTCTGGCGTCCAGATCGGGAGGTCGCGGGCGACGCCGCCGGCGTCCGGGTCGGCCGACGCGTCGTAGGTCAGCTCGCGTTCCGGCGGCAGACCAGTCTCCAGGGTGACTGCCGACCTAATTTCTTGAGCGCTTGGCATGTAGTCCTCCGAGGTTTGTGCCGCGACCGCACAGGCGTGCGCCATCTACCGCTCGCGAGAGGCGCTATGCTGTAACGGGGTGCGGGTGAGAGAGGTAAGCTTCCGGCTACGTGAAACGCATTCTGAAATCGTCCCCAGTCGTTACACGCGGATGCACGGAAGATCCCCCCGATGAACTATCAGCCCACGCCTAAGAACTCCGCGCAAGTGCATTAAATCGTTCCTTAATGTGCCGGGAAAAATGCAGGAGCCCGTCGCTGGGACTCAAGGCTAAGTTGTCGGAGGGTCGACAGAGAGCGACGAGGAGGAAGTCTTGAGACGAGTGGCGTTCGCCGCGGCGGCGGTGTTGGTTCTGGCGGGTTGCGCGCCGAAGTCTGGGCCGCCAGCCGATCCGACCGCGCTGGCTCCCGCCGATCCGCGCCTGGCCCAGCTCTATGCGGACTCCTGCAAGGCCTGCCACACGGTGGCCGATTCCGGCGCACCGATCGTGCATGACGCCAAGGCCTGGGCGCCGCGCTGGAGGCAGGGCGAGGACGTGCTGCTCGACCACGTGGTCCAGGGTTACAAGGCGATGCCGGCCCTCGGCCAGTGCGCCGCCTGCACGCCCGACGACTTCAAGGCGCTGACCCGCTTCCTGGCCGACAAGGAGGGCAAATCGTGATCTCGCGCCGCACCGCTCTTGTCGCCGGAACCGCCGGGGTGCTCGCCGCAGCCGGCGGCGGAGTCTATCTGGCTAGCCGCGACAAGCCCGAGCCGCCCGCTCCGCCGAGCATGGACGCCGACAAGCATCTGCTGTGGCGCAACTGGTCGGGCATCCAGCACGCCTATCCGGCCGTCCGCAGCGCGCCGAAGAGCGAGGCGGAGGTCGCGGAGGTCCTGAAGTCTTCGGTCGCGCCGATCCGGGTGGTCGGCGCCGGCCACTCGTTCACCGGCCTGGTCCCCACCTCCGGCACGTTGATGACCCTGGACGGTCTGGCGGGCATCGAACGCTGGGAGGGCGAGGAGGCGGTGGTCCGGGCCGGCACGCGGCTCGGCGCCCTGGGGCCGGCCCTGGCCGAGCGCGGCAGGGCGATGGCCAATCTGCCCGACATCAACAAGCAGTCGCTGGGCGGCTGCCTCGGCACCGCGACCCACGGCACTGGCGCAAAGATCAAAGCCATCCACGGCGACGTCACCGCCCTGCGGCTGGCCACCCCATCGGGCGAGCTGATCGACTGCGACGCGACCAACAATCCCGACGTCTTCCGGGCCGCGAAGGTCGCGCTCGGCGCGCTGGGCGTGATCACTCAGGCCCGGGTAGCGACCACGGCCAACCGCCGGCTGCACCGCCACGTATTCGTCGAGCCGTTCGAAGAGACCTTGGCGAAGGCCGAGGAGCGCTGGACCAAGCATCGGAACTTCGAGTTCTACGCGGTGCCGTTCACGGGCCTGGCCGCCAACATCACCCATGATGAGACCGACGCCCCGGCCATGCCGCGCGGTCCCGACAGCGACACCGCCTTCCTGGAGGTGCTGAAGCAGCTGCGTAATCTGACCCGGTTCTCGCCGCCGCTGCGCAGGGCGGCCGCTCAGGCGCTGCTCGGAACCGCCAAGCCCGAGGAGGCGATCGACGAGGGCTGGAAGCTGCTGTCGACCGAGCGGCCGGTGCGGTTCAACGAGATGGAGTTCCACATCCCCGTGGAGAACCACCTGACTGCGCTGAAGGAGGTGGTGTCGACGATCGAAGCCAAGCGCCCGGACGTCTTCTTCCCGATCGAGGTGCGCCGCATCGCCGCCGACGAAGCCTGGCTTTCGCCGTTCCAGGGCGCGCCGCGCGGCTCCATCGCCGTCCATTGTCACTACAAGGACGAGTTCGATTTCCTGTTCGAGCTGATCCAGCCGATCTTCCTGAAGTACGGCGGCCGGCCGCACTGGGGCAAGTTGCACAGCCTCAAAGCTCGCGAGCTGGCCCTGCTCTATCCGAACTGGAACGACTTCCTCGAGGTTCGTCGCCGGCTGGACCCGCAGGGCCGGCTGCTGAACCCGTACCTGCGCGAGCTGTTCGGGGTTTAGGCCCGCAGCAGCGGGGCCTCGGACGCAGCGCTAGTTCGGGTGCAGTACGATCGGCGCTTCCGGATCGGTGGGCATCGGCACGGCCGGGGTCGGCTGGATCGCCGTCTCGACCGGAGCCGGCGGCGGCAGGGCCGGAGCTGGAAGCGGAGCGGGCACGTCGAGCACTGCAGGCGCGCTAGCCGGCCGGGTGAGGCGCGCCTGGGACGCGCGTCGCGGCGAGGCCGAGGCCGTGCGGATCGG
>NZ_JBFUIW010000016.1:0-89602 GCF_056401675.1 Phenylobacterium sp. P4_E10
GGTCCCCAGCGCGCCGTTCGGGGCCGTCAGGTCGGTCTTGTCGAAGTCGCTGACCGCCTCCGAGAAGGTCACGGTCACCGTCGAGGTCTCGCCGATCTTCAGCGCGCTGTCGCTGAGCAGGATCGTGGCGGTCGGCGGCGTGTAGTCCGTGTTGCCGAACTGGTTGCGGATCTCGACGCTCTCCACCTGGCCGATCTTCAGGTTTAGCGTCTGAAACTGATAGACCTCGTTCCCCGCCTGGCCCGTGTTGCGGTTCAGCTGGGCCGGCAGCCAAGTCTTCTGCACATAGGCGATTTCATCCATTATCGCCTTGTTCGCCAGTTCCGCCGGGCTGAGCCAAATCTGGACCGAGTCCTTGGCGACCGATTGCGCCACGGCGCCGGAGTCTCCGTCATAGACGTCGTAACCGGCGAAATTCTTGATGGTCGACTGAACACCGCTGAAGGTGGTCCCGGTGAGGTTCTCGAAGGCCTTGAAGATCAGGACATCGGCGCCCGAGCCGCCGGACAACTGATCGAAGCCCGCGCCGCCGTCCATCGTGTCCGCGCCGGACCCTCCCTGCAGGTTGTCCGCGCCAGCCATGCCGTTCAGGCTGTCGTCGCCAGAACCGCCCACCAAGTTGTCGATACCATTCGTGCCCGTCGTGATCGGCATTTGAATTACCCCGCCCTGATGTTTTGCCGGTCCCGGAGCGTCATGCGCCAAATCGGGACAGACACGGTCTTGTTTAGACATGCCTCATGCACAAGTTATGCCGTATCAATTGCTGATATTGGTTGTGCATTAAAGGTTGTTAAAGGTAATACTGGCAGTCTTACGATTGGTAGAACAATCTCTTCATCTGCGCGGCGACTATTCAGTCGCGCAATGCGCGAGCGTCAGGCACCGCGATGAGGGGGATTACTTGTGTTAGCTTTAAGCGCCGGGCCACTTTGGCCGGCGGCTTTCTCTGCTAGACGTTTTGGCGTCGCTCAGCATCTCTGAGGCCGCGTCGGCGAAACCCGCCTGAATCTCGCAGGGGATTGGCTAGTTGCCGCCGCCATGGCAGCGGAGCTGGACTAGCACGATGCTTCGACCGCGTAGCGAACGCGGCCGTCCTCATCCCGGCCACGACCGTCCTCGTCGCGCTCCCGTCGCGCCGCCGGCCAATGGGTGATTGACCCTCCCGCGCAGTTGCGAGGGCAGGGCCATTTTGAAGCTTATCCACATTCTCCGTCCGGTGCTCGGACTGGGGCTTGGCTTGCTGATGTGCGCGCTGGGCGCCACGCCGGCCGCCGCCTGGAAGCCGAAGACCCATATCTATCTGGCCGAGCAGGCGCGGATGGACGCGGTCGACGACGGCAAGGTGACGATCTACGAGACGGATTACGCGACAGGGAAGATCCTGGCGCCGCTCGGGACGTTCGAGGTCAATCCTGCGGTGCTGGCCGCACTGCGCCAGAAGCCGGAGCAGTTTCGCGCAGGCGTCGTCGGTCCCGACGCATACCCGGACATTCTAACCGGCCAGCAGCTCATCCACCCGGGCACCAACAAGAACCTGCTCGGTGATCCCGCGAAAGGAGAATTGCCGAGCGCCGGCGGCTCGGACGCCTGGCTGACCCACCTCTGGCGCAAGGCTTACGGCCCCAAGAGCGAAGCCCAAAGACAACTTGAGCAGAGCCAGGCCGCCGTGCTCCTGGGACTGCGCCCGAGCGACACGCCCGAGATCCGCGCATTCGTCGCAGGCTACGTCACGCACGCCGCCGGCGACATGTTCATGCACACCTTCGTGAACCACTATACGGGCGGCGACTTCGCAATCAGTCCGGATCCTCGCAACGCGCTCAAACACATCATCCTGGAAGGGTACGTCGGCAAGCGCACGCCGAGCTTCTCGGCCCGCGCCAGCATCGATGGCGTCGACGGCTTCATCTATCGCGAGATGGTGCGCGGATCGCCCGACTCGGCTCTGGACCAGCGGCTGTTGCAGGGGGCGGGCGACAAGGCGTCAATCCCGGCGATCTACTCCCAACTGCGCAATGGACTACAGCGGGATGTCGACGCCTATGAACGCGAGCGGATGTCGCGGTCGGGCCCCTCGCGGCTCACCTACGCTGCGACCAACGGGCCGGAGGCCGAGTACAAGAAGGCCTGGATCGAGGATATCGACGAGGGCCTGAGGGCCTGGCCACAGGTCTCCCACCAGATCGCCCTGGCGATCGTCTATAACGACGCCGACCCCAAGCAGGCCAAAGCGGTCGCCACGAAGTACCTGGAAGATCACCTGATCAGCATGTCCGGCGCGCCGGACTTCGCTGTGGCCACGGTCGTCTTCATCCGGAAGGTCACGGCGAGCATCCTGCCTAAGGTGCTGACTGACGCGATCAGCGAGCTCACCAAGGCCCCCCTGGATTGGATGATCAAGCAATCCACCGGCCGTTCGCTCGACGAATGGTCGGCCTACATCAATGCGCCCGAGGTGAACTTCGACCCGGTCATGAACGCGCCGGGGGGCGGCTACGGCGGCCAGCGGGAGACCCTGGTCAGCCTCGGGGACTTCAATCGCAAGGTGCTGAAGATTGATGATCCAGCCAATCAGTTTCCCGATCGACGCTTCAAGATCGATGACTTCC
This sequence comes from Phenylobacterium sp. P4_E10, assembly GCF_056401675.1. Taxonomy (NCBI): domain Bacteria; kingdom Pseudomonadati; phylum Pseudomonadota; class Alphaproteobacteria; order Caulobacterales; family Caulobacteraceae; genus Phenylobacterium; species Phenylobacterium sp. P4_E10. The sequence continues at coordinate 2,613 of NZ_JBFUIW010000016.1, forward strand.
CGCCGGCGTTCAACACCGTCCAGATGACCAAGATTGCGTTCCTGAGCGAGCAGGGAGCCAAGGACTTGCTGGCGGCGCTAAAGGCCAAGGGCGTGAACGTGCCGGCCATGCCGACCGCGCCTGGAAAGTACGAAAGCGCGATGCTGGGCTTCCTCACGTCAATGGACGGCGGCAACCGCTGGCAGGGCGTGAGCGAGTCCGGAGCCAAGTCCGGCGCGGCCTTCTTCCTGGCGCGAGGCGACGCCGGGGGCTGGCGCCGCCTGTTTCTCAAGCAGATCGGTGAAAGCGAGAACTGGACCAAGGACGCCGCCCCTGAAAAGGACGAGACGGCGCTGTTGGACGACACCGGCTTCAACCCCGTCCAGATGTGGGCCGTGCGGTTGGACGACGTCGCCTATGGCGCGGCGGACGGCAAGAGCCGCAATGTGGTCATCACCGCGACCTTCCGAAACGACACCGCTCAGAACCTCCCGTTCAACGAGAAGACGGCGCGGGCGCTTGTCGAACGAAAGGACGGTTCCCCGATCGCTTCGCTGCGTGTTGGATATGTCCACCAGACGCAGGACGCGTTGCCGCCCTGGCATTACCTGCCCGATACGCCGATTCCGCCCAAGGGTCGGATCACGGTCCGCTATGTGTACGAGGTCGGCGACAAGGCCGCCCAGCAGCAGCTCCAGATGTGGAATGTCATCGAGCAGACGCCCAAGGTGGAGGGGCTGAAGATCAAGTTTGTCGATGGGAAGTCGATCCGGATCCCGTTGACGCCGCTGGGCAAGGACGCGCGGGGAGACGCTCCGGCGGAGGCCTTGCCGCAGACGACTGGCGGCGTCGCCAGCACCGCATTCACTCGGGCTGGGGCATTGTCCTACCGGGTCGATGCGGCCGGGCGCCGTGGCGGTCCGACGGCGCCCATCGAGGTGGCCCTGACGGCTCGCAACGACGCCGACAAACGGATGAGTCTGCAGACGGCGTACAATACCTTCGTCCTGATTGGATCCGACGGGGCCGAGTACCGCACCGACGGCAACGACTATGGTCGTTCTGGCGCCGAGCGCATGAAGTACGGCCGACGGCTACAAAAGGGAGAGCAGGCGGTTCTGACCTTGGTCTTTCCCAAGCCGCCGGCCAGCGTGAGCGCCGCTCGGCTGCTGGTGAAGAGCGACACGGGGACGGCGGAGTTCTACATCTCCGGCGCGCCACCGACCCGGCCGACCTACGCGCCCCTGCCTCAGCCGACAGGTGTGCCTGCGGGACAGCCTGTGAAGCTGAACAAGTTCAACGCCCGCCTCATCTCGATGAACCAAGGGGACGATGGGGACTGGGAAGCCGTCGTGGGCTTCAAGATCGACTCCGGCATGATGAGGCGGCTGGTGGTGGCCGATCTCGATATCTCGATCGCCGATGCGAGCGGGGAAACCCGACATGCCGCCGGCAACTTCTATCTGGCTGCCGATCTGAGCCGAAAGCCAGGTCCGGCGACCATGATGCTTATGCCGCAGCCGGAAATGCCCATCCGCTTCTGGTTTCCGGAATCGAGCGGCCTGAGGCCAGATCGCTACAGGATCTACGAGAGCTATGGGACTGCCAATGGCGGGCCGATCTCTGACGGAATCTTGAGCGGAAACGCTCGCTAGGCGGAGAAGCTGGAGCGCGGGCCTAGCTCCGCCCCGCGCGGGCCGAAGGGCGACCTTGGCAACGTCGGCTCCTCCGCAGAGGGCTCAGAGTGAGTTTTCAGCTTTGATCGACGATGAGTTTTCGGGCGTTTTCGCCTTGGTATATGAGAGCTGCGTGATCGACCCCAGCTACAGTGATGGCTAGCAGGCCGTCTTCTCCGGTGGCGATCCAACCCTTTGCTTTCAGATACCAAAGATGAAACTCGAGATGCTCGTGCGGGCACCCTGACAGGCGTTCCAGCTCGGCGTTGCCAAGTCCCGGCTCTCTAATGTTCCTTCGGCGCTGGAAATACAGCATCGTCAGAAGATTATTTTGGATAGCGACGTCTCTGTCGACGCCTATGCCGTCTATGAATTGATCGTCATCGGAAAGTGTATTTTCGTTCGCACTGTCCACCACATCCGGTCCATTCCCCGCGTCGTCGAACGAATGCGATAGCGGAGGGAGGTGATCCCGATTTTCCTCGTGGTAGCGTTCACGTTTGATCGCATCTTTGAGGATGTCGTGGGCCTCCAAGACCAACTCAAATTTAGATCGATCGCCTGTGGCCTGGTTGTCTGGGTGGTACCGACTGGCGAGGTCGCGGAATTTGCGCGCTATCGTCTTGGGGTGGGCGCTCGGGCCTAGCTCCAAGACCTGATAGTAGCTGATGAAGCTGTTGGCCTTCATTGACGCCCCCCGTTCATGCGCGCCCGTATAGTGGGAGCTGCAAGGTAAACAGTTGCGGCGACCGCCCCCCTCGTCAACCCATGCTCGTTGGCTTGGAGACAAGCTCTGGAGATCCCGGGGCGGTGAGAGCGGCGAGGCGGCAAAAAGAAAGCCGCCCCGCATGGCGGGACGGCTTCCAATATCAGAGACTGGACGTGTCTTAGGCGACCGCCAGAGCCCCGCGGCGGCGACGGATCGAAACGCCAGCCAGGCCGAAGCCGGCGATCATCATCGCCCAGGTGGCCGGTTCCGGCACGCCGCTCTGCAGACCCGGAATGTCCTGCGAGAACAGGTCGCCGACCTTGCGATCCGCGGTCCCGTCGTTGGACCACAGGATTTTCAGGTGCGGGCCGGTGTCAGCGAAATTGAAGGTCCCGCTGGTCGCGACCAGGTCAAACGTCAGGTTGGTCTTGCCCGCGGTCGCGATGTTGGGGCCGTAGTCGAAGCAGACGAAGCCCGCGCCGGCGCCGCTGCAGCCGCCGGCGGAAAGACCGCCGCTGACCGAATTCACGCTGGGGCCGCCACCGGTAAGGGTCGAGGTCAGCGCGCTGGCGCCAATACCCTTGAACGAGAAAGCGCCGAGGTACTTCGCGCCGGCCCAGTCGCCGGTCAGCGCATTGACGCCCGCGATATTGAACGTGGCGCTCGTGGAGCTGTTCTGAGTGACCGTGAAGGTCGCGCCCTGGAACGTCGTCTCAAACACAGTGGCCGCATCCGCCGCAGCGGCGGACAGGAAAAGCGCGGCGCCTGCGCAAACCGCACTAACAAACTTCTTCATACCCACTCCTTCATGGCCGTCCCGGGCGCCGAAGCTGCGCGAGAACGGCGCCTCCCACCGAATCCGTTAACTTGCGTGCAATAGTGGCGCCAACTGCAAGGAGCAATGGCGCTCAACCCGAGAGGGAACTCAATTACGTTCGCGCAGTGATCGAAAAGCTCAAAACAACTCAGTCATGCATGCGGGGAAGTTGGCCCTAGGCCCGCGTCAGGCTGAGCACGTTGCCGTCGGGGTCGGGGAACCAGGCGACCTTTATGCCGCCGCCGGGGGCGGTCCAGACGCCGTCGGGGTCCTGGCCCATGCCTTCGTAGATCGTGAAGGTGACGCCTCGGGCGCGCAGGTCGGCGAATGCGGCGGCGAAGTCCTCGACGTTCCAGCCGAACACCGGGTGTGGGTGGGGCTGGTAGTCGGGGATCACGGTGACGCGCAGCAGGGCGCCGGCGGTCTCCAGGGTGTCGCCGAAGTCATTGCTGTCGCGCAGCTTCAGGCCGAGCTGGTCGCAGTAGAAGGCCAGGGCGCGGTCGCGGTCGTGGACGTGAATGAAGGCGACGGGGGTGGAGGGCGAGGTCATTTGGGCGCGAGCTCCGGTTTCGTTGACTGAAACACGGCTTTGGACGCGCTGCGAGAGGTTCTCGCTCGGCGTGACGGTCTCCAGACCGAGGATTTGCGCAGGCGCCGGCGCTGAGACGGACGGGGGCGATGTCGGGCCTCGACGCCGGCGCCTACGCGAGCCGCAACATGGGGGGTGCGGCGCGGTCGCGCTATATAGCGAACGCTGGTATCTGGAATCGCATGGAGGGGCCCCGACCGGAATGGCCGGCTTAGTGGGTGGCGCTATACCTTCCTGGAATAGCAGTCGCCGAGAGCCGTGGGCATGGACATCCGAAGCCTCCAACAGGTGATCGCCATCCGGAAGCACGGCAGCTTCGCCAAGGCCGCCGACGCGCTCGGGGTGTCCCAGCCGAACCTTTCCAAGAGCGTGGCCCGGCTCGAGGATGAACTGAAGCTCAAGCTCTTCGACCGCACGGCCAAGGGATCGGCGCTGACGCCGATCGGGGAGCTCATCGTCGAGCGGGCGGACGCGGTCATCGCGGAGACCCGGGACCTGGCGCGCGACGCCGCCCTGCTGGCCGGCGGCGAGACGGGGATCGTCCGGATCGGCTGCACCACGGCGCTCAGTTTGCCGCTGCTGCAGCCGTTGGTGCAGAGGGTCGTCCATCGCCATCCGGGTCTTCGGGTACATGCCGAGGTCGCTGCGAGCGCCCGGCTGTTGCCGCTTCTGGAGGAGCGCGAACTCGATGTGGTGATCACCGGCCAATACCCGCCTGAAGCCCACATCCGCGACACCATCCTCGAGACGCCCGCCATTCTCGTCGCCAGCCCGTCGCATCCGCTGGCGCACGAGCAGGACATCTCCATCGCGCGACTGGCGGAATTCAGGTGCGGCGGCTCTCAATCACCGGGATCGAGCAACGCAAGGCTGCTCGGGATGGAGAGCGAGAATCTGGCGATGTATACGGCCAGCCACTACGAACTCCTGCTGCCCCTCGTGCTGAGCGGCGACACGGTTCTCCTGGCGCCGACATTCGTCGTGCAGCCCTATCTGGAGGCCCAGGAAATGGTGATCCTGGACGTCCAATGGCGATTTGACGCGAAGTACCATTTCGTCACGACGCGGGCGGCGAGCTTTTCGCCGATCGTCGCGGAACTCCGCGAGCACGCCCGCGCGATCGGCGACCAGCTTCGAGACGATTGGCGCGGCGTGGCGAGCCGGCTCACCGAGCGGTAGCCGACCGGCCGTTCAGTTCACGAACTCGCCCAGGCCGTGGTCCTGCACGGCCGCGTCCACGCGACGGACGGCGCTGTCGAACAGGGCCTCCGCGCCCGGGTGCGTGAGGTCGGCGGCGGCGCCCCCCTGGACGACATAGGTGAAGCCGATCAGCAGCCCGCGGCGATAGTCGTGGTGGAACTGGTCATAGGCGTAGTCCTCCACCCCGCCGGCCGCCAGCCGGTCGTGATAACCGTGCAACAGGTCCGCCTCATGGGCGCGCCGCAGGTCCGTCGTCAGGCTCATCGACATCAGGTAGCCGACGTCGAAGGCGCCGCGCGCCTGCAGCGGAGCCTGCCAGTCGACCGTGATCAGGCCGCCCTCGCCGGGCGCGAACATCAGGTTGTCGGCGCGAAAGTCGCCGTGGCAGAGGGTCCGCGAACCCTTGGCGATATCGACCATCATCGGCTCGACGGCGGCGGCCATTCGCTCGGCGACCCGGCGGAACTCCGGCGAGGCTCGGCTGGCGAGGAACGTCTCGAATGCGGGCCAGGCGGCGGCGTGACGCGCGCCAGCTCCGGCCCAGGGACCCTCTCCAAAGGGCTGGATGCTCGCTTCCAGGGCCGCCAACTCGGGCCGGTTCCACCAGCTCGCGTGCAAGGTGGCGATCTCGTTCAGCGCCAGGCGTGCGTGGTCCAGGGACAGTCCCGCGACCTGGTTGCCGTCGGTGGCGGGAGAAAGGTCCGCCATCACCAGCACGAACCGCTGGGTCTCCGGGTCGAACTCAGCCACGTAGGCCCTCGGCGTTCGCATGGCGACGGTCGCGGCGATGTCGCGATAGAACAGCACCTCGCGCTGATATTGGCCCCAGCCGCGGGCCATATCCCGCACCTCAGGAATGGACGAGGGCAGCTTGGCGATCAGGGTCGCTGGCCCCGGCGGCGCACCTGGCCCATAGCCGAGGCGCAGGCGATGGAGGTCCGACGCCATGCCGACGCCCTCGCCAAGCCGTTCGGCCCTGACCGTGGTCAGGCTTGCGAAGGCCGCCGCGTCCGGCGGCCGCACCGAGGCGCGCAGCCAGGCGGCGTCTATGTCGCCAGCGGAGTGCGGGATCGCAACCATGTCAGCCCCCTGGGACAATATTCGACTTTCGCGGGTCAATATAAAGCAAAGGCGGCGCGGCGACAGCGGGCGGGGGCGGCCCGCCGATCGGCTTTTCTCTAGGCAGGCAGACGGCTGGCGTGCTGTTCTTGCACAAACGCCTGTCGAAGACGCGCCTTGGTAGGCATCGACAGTATTCCGCGACAGTCGACAGGCCCATGGACATCCGTCACCTCCGGCAGATCCTCGCCATCCGCGATCACGGCAGCTTCGCCAAGGCGGCCGAGGCGTTGCACATCGCCCAGCCGGCGCTGTCGAAGAGCATGGCCAAGGTCGAGGACGAATTACGCCTGACGATCTTCACGCGCACCTCGACGGGGTCGGAACTCACACCGATGGGCGAGATGATCGCCGAGCGCGCCGAACGGGTGATGGCGGCGACGCAGGACCTGGCACGGGACGCGGCGCTAGTGGCAGGCGGCGACGCGGGCGCTGTCCGGCTGGGGGTGGGAACCCTGCTGAAGGACACGCTGCTGCCTCGGCTTCTGTTGAGGATCGTGGAGGCGCATCCTCGTTTGCGGCTCCAGATCGAGCTCGGCGCCGGCAATCGGCTGCTGCCGCTGATCCAGACCCGCGAACTCGACCTGGTGCTTTGCTCGGCCGACGCGAGCAACAGCTCGCTGGCCTATGTCGAAGCGCTGCAGGCCGAGCTGATGTTCGTGGCCTCGCCCGGCCATCCGCTGGCCTCCGAGCGGGCGATCTCGATCGAACGCCTCGCCGAATTTCCGTGCGCGGGGCCAAGCTTCGCGGGCTACACGGCCTCGACGTTCCTGGGATGGCCGTCGGCCAACCTCGACGCCTATACGGCCAACGACTTCGAGGCGCTCATGCCGCTGGTGCTCGCCGGGCACGCCGCGCTGATCGCCCCCGCCTTCTTCGTTCGGGAGGCGCTTCAGAGTGGGACGTTGGTCCGGCTGGACGTGAGGTGGACGGGCGCGATCAGCTACGGCTGCTACACCACCCAGGCGGCCAGCTTCTCGCCCATCCTGGCCAAGATCACCAACTATGTCGTCGAGCTTGGCGAGGCGATGCGGCAGGGACGCGAGTAGCCCCGGCAGCTCAGGCCAACGGCAGCGCCGCTACGACGCGGGTTCCGGACTCATCGCTCGAGATCGTCAGATGGCCGGAGAACTGCCGGGCGCGGGCGTGCATGCCGGGGATGCCGACGCCGACGCGAGGCTGGCCCTGATCGGCCTGCATGCCGCGGCCGTCATCGGCGACGGACACGGTCAGCTGTGCATGGCTCACGGTGAGCTCGACGAAGACGCGGCGCGCCCGCGCGTGCCGATGGGCGTTCATCAGCGCCTCCTGGACGATCCGCAGCGCGGCGTGCTGCAGCGAAGGGGGAAGGCCATCCACCGCGCCCTCCACCTCCAGTCTGACCTCCAGTCCGGTGCGCTGCGCGAACCCCAGCAGGAACTGGTGGACTGTCGCCGCCAGTCCATTGAGCTCGAGGTCGCGCGGCTTCATGAGATACGAAAGGACGCGCGTCTCCTTGAGGGCCTCGTTCAGCGAGATCGCGATATCGTCGATGATCGTGGTCGTGACCTGGTGCGGCGCGACCAGCCGGAGCTTGGCCAGACCCAGGCTGATGGCGACCAGATGCTGGCAGGTCGAGTCGTGCAGTTCGATGGCGATGCGCTGGCGCTCTTCGTCACGCGCGGCGAGGAGCTGCTCGGAGGTCGCCCGGAAGGCCTCGGGGACAAGATCCGGGCGTTCTGCGAAGGACCGCGGCTCGAGCGGCGCTCGGCCCGGCCGCTCATCTGGGCTGAGGCCCCTCAGATGCATCGTGCTTGCCCTCCGAACTCGATCTCGTCTCTGGCGAGGTTGTCGCCTTCACAGCTGTGGCGCGACCTCGGCGATTTGTGAAATGCGGCTAATAGGCCGCCGCTATTCCTCAAGGTTATGGCTCGTGCGGGGAGCCGTTGCGCAGGAGCCGACGATGGCGGCGAGCGGCGGCGTGGTGGATCGTCGCAATGTTCGTGATTTGTTCTTGACCGGGCGGGGTGTCAGTGAGAGTATGTTCGCTTCTCATTTGCTGATGTGGGGGCGGGATGCCCGAGGAGTTGAGTCCGGCGCTGAGCGCTGGGGGCAAGGCCGCTTGCGTGCGGTTCACGGCGGAGCTTGGGCGGGAGATCTGTGCGCGGCTGGCGGCGGGCGAGAGCGCGCATGCGCTGGCGCGCGAGCCGGGGATGCCGTCGCGGCGGACGTTCGGCGACTGGGCGGCGCGCGATCCGGTGTTCGCCGCGCAGCTGGCGGCGGCCAAGCTGCAGGGGCGGCGGGTGCGGATCGCCGCGACGCGGGCGGCTGACGAGGGCCGGATCTGGCGTGCCAGGCTGCACAAGGCCGGTGGGCGGCGGGGCGGCAGCGCCTCGATGCTGACCCCGGAGCTGGCCGAGGAGATCTGCGCGCGGATCGCGGCCGGGGAGACGGTTCTGGCGATCTGTTCGGAGCCGCATATGCCCTGCACCGGCACGCTGCATAGCTGGGTGCGGCTCGACGACGAGTTTCGCGAGCAGTACCTGCGGGCCAAGGAACTGTCCGCCGACCTGTTTCACGAACTGACCCTGGACGTGGCGTTGGATACGACCGAGGCGACGGTGCGGTCCGACCGGCTGCGCATCGCCACCCTTCAATCGCTATGCGGCGCGGATCGAGCCGAAGAAGTACGGCCTGCGGCGGCTGTTGGGGCCGATGCCCGAGAGCGGGGAGGGCGAGGGCGAGGGCGGGCCGCAGCCCTTCGCCATCGAGGTGGTCAACTTCGTGACCGGCGACCAGGCGGCGGCCATCGCGCGGCTGACCGGCGGCGACTAGGCGCGGCGCATGGTGACGATCGGGACCGGAGGCTTCAGCCACTGGCCGCGCTGGTCCTTGAACTTGGTGTCGCCGTTGGTCGGCAAGGAGAGGATCTTCTCGACCACGGCCATGCCCTCGACCACCTGGCCGAAGGCGGCGTAGCCGAGGTTGTCGCCCTTGGCGGCGGGGTTGGCGTCCAGATAGGGCTGGTCGCCGACGCAGATGAAGAAGTTGCTGGTCGCGGTGCCGGTGGCGAAGCGGCCGAGCGAGATCGTGCCGTTGAGGTGCTTGAGGCCCGTCTTGGCCGTGCTCTCGTGGGCGATCGGCGGGAACGGGCGGACCTTGGCGTCCGGGGCGCCGACAATGGTGCCGTCCTTGGCCACGCCCGGCGTGCGGGCGGCGCGGAAGAATGTCCCGCCGTCATAGGACTTGGCGTCGACATAGCGCAGGAAGTTGGCGGTGGTGATCGGGGCGCGGCGCGGCTCGAGCTCGACGATGATCGACCCGCGGCCGGTCTTGATGACCACGCGCGGCTTGCCGGGCGCGGCCATGGCCAGGCGCGGCGCGGCGAGGGCGAGGCCTGCGCCGACGATCAGGCTCCGACGTTCGAGGTGGCTCATCTGCGGGTCTCCGTCCGGGCTGCTGGCGAGATCGTCTGCTTTCGCCGCGTACGCAAGTGCTGAGTCAGCCGTTCGGCCAGGCCTTGGTCACGCCGGATTCGCGCACCGGGCCGCGGCCGTCGGAGCCGTGCCAGATCTGCATGCGGATGTCCTCGGGCCCGGCGACATAGCGGAACTGGCGGCGGGAGAGGTCGGGGGTTCCGAGCATGTCTGCGCCTTCTCCGCCGAGGCCGTGGCAGGACGCGCAGTGGATCTGGTAGAGCGGCACGGCGCGGATCACGGCGGCCGGGTCGCGCGGGGTCCCGGCTAGGGCCAGGACGTACTCGGTGAGGTCGGCGATCTCCGAGGGGCCGAGCTCGGCCTTGTCGCCGAAGGCCGGCATGTTCCCGGGTTGCGGCCAGATGGTGAGGCGGGCCTGGTCCTGAGGCGGCGGGGCGCTGCAGGCGGCGAGGACGAGGGCAAGCAGTACTGAGAGGCGAAGCATCGCCACGCAGTCTAGGGCGCTCGATCGGGCCGCGCCTAGACGGGCGTCAAATGTAGGGGCGAGGGGCGCTGGTTTGCTCAGCGCTGCACCATCGCCCCGGCGAAGTCGATGACGCACATGGCGCCATAGGCGCTGTGCGGGCCGCAGGCGACGCCGGCCGCCTGCCAGGCGCGGCCGAACAGGGTCTTGCGATGGCCGCGGCCTGCGACCCGGCTGTCGACGATCAGCTGAGCGACCACCTCGCGCGGGTCGGCGTAGCCGTAGGAGATCGCCTCGGCGGTGAGGCCGGCGTAGACGCTCTGGCCCTGCAGCCGGGCCGAGAGCCCGCCGCCGCCGCCGCCGTGGCCCTCCAGGCCGCGGCGCGACTGGGCGCGGACATGGGCGCCGGCCGAGGCGGCCAGGCCCTGGTGCGGGGCGAGCTTGGGCAGCGGCGGCTGGCCGCGGAGGAAGTCGATGGCTTCGGCGACCACCCGCGGGTCCTCGTCGCGCAGCAGGCCGTAGCGGCCGTCCTGGGCGGCGCTGGCCAGTTCGCGGGCGTAGCGGGCGGGGTTGGCGCGGGCGTAGTTGAGCTCGGCCAGCACATGGTCCTCCAGCGCGCCGGCGTGGGCGGCGGCGGGGCTGAGCAGGGCGAGGACGAGAGTTGCGGCAAGCGCGCGCAGGGGCGAGGCGGCCATGTGGCCTCCGTGATGACGCGTCCCCTCGGGCCAAGCTTTAGCGGCGAGTCGGGCGTGGCGGCGCTGCGACAAATTCGGCGGGGCCGCTCAGCCTTCGAACAGCGGCGCGTCCTCGGGCGGCGGCAGATGGGCGGTCATCACGCAGACGAAGCCGGCCGGGGCGTAGGTCATCGCCGCCGTCCCGCGCAGCTCGCCGCGCAGGCCGCGCTCGATCAGCCGGGTGCCGAAGCCCTTGCGGGTCGGCGGGGCGACCGGGGGGCCGCCGCTTTCGGCCCAGGTCAGGGTCAGGGTCTCGTCGGCCTCGCCCAGGGTCCAGGAGATGTCGACGCGGCCGGTCTCGGCCGACAGCGCGCCGTACTTCACGGCGTTGGTGGCCAACTCGTGGAAGATCAGCGCCATCGACAGCGCCGCACCGGGCGCGAGCCAGACGGTCGGGCCGGTCATCGCCACCTGCCCGGAGGCGGCGCTGGTGAACGGGCCGAGCGCGCGCTCGGCCACCTCGCACAGGTCCGCGCCGTGCCAGCGCTCGCGGGTCAGGACGTCGTGGGCCAGGGACAGGCCCAGCAACCGGGCCTCGAACTTTTCGTAGACCACGCTGGGATCGGGCTCGCCGCGCAGGGTCTGGGAGGCCATCGACTGCACGGTGGCCAGGGTGTTTTTCACCCTGTGGTTCAGCTCGTTGATCATCAGCCGCAGCTGGCCCTGGTAGCGCTTCTGCTCGACCTCGGCCTGCTTGCGCGAGCCGATGTCGTCGATGATCGAGACGAAGTAGTCGGGCGCGCCGTCGGCGTCGCGGACCAGCGAGACGGTGAGGTTGTTCCAGATCTCGCCGCCGGCCTTGGTGATGTAGCGCTTCTCCAGCGAATAGGTCTCGATCTCGCCGGCGAGCAGGGCCTGGGTGAGCACCAGGTTGTTGCCCAGGTCGTCGGGGTGGGTGATTTGCTGGAAGGTCATCTGGCTCAGCTCGTCGGGCCCGTAGCCGAGCATGGCGCAGAAGCGGTCGTTGACCTCCAGGAAGCGGCCCTCGGGCGAGACGCGGGCCACGCCCATCGCCGCCTGGTCGAACACCGCGCGGTAGCGGGCCTCGGCGGCGACCAGCCGGGCCCTGGCCTCGACGCTGGGGGTGACGAACTCGGTGTAGAGCACCAGGCCGCCGATCTCGCCGGCGTCGTCGCGCCAGGGCTTCAGCGACCAGCGGATCCAGTCGATCGTGCCATCGGCGCGGGGGAAGGGGTCGGCGTCGTGGCTGAGCTCGGCCCCCTGCTCGAGCGACTGGGCGTGCAGCTCGCGCCAGCGCGCCGGCACCTCGGGGAAGACGTCGTAGTGCAGCCGCCCGACCAGCGGCAGGTCGCCCGGCAGCCCCTGCTCGGTCAGGTAGCGGCTGGACGCGGCCAGGTAGCGCATCTGGCGGTCGAAGATGGCGATGCCGAGCGGCGCCTGCTTGAGCGCGGTGAGCACCGGCCCCGCCGTCCGCCACGCCGCCTCGGCCTCACGCGCTGATGTCTGCGGTCCCGTCACAATCCTTCAGCCACGCTGCGCCCGACACAACCGAGAGGATAGGGCCGCGGCTGGCGGGTCAAGCGACTTAGGCCCGGGTTGGCCCGCAGATTGCGCGCCAGGCCAGGGTGTACCTCGAGTTGTGTGATTTTGACACAGGTTCTAACGCGGCCTTAGCGGGCCAATGGAGGGGTAAGCTTATGAACACCACTATTAAGGCGACCTTGGTCGCCGCCCTGGCCGCGCTCGCCACCGCTGGCGCCGCCCAGGCGGCCGTCTCGGTCAGCGCGAGCAACGACGACCTGCCGCTTCCGGCGGGCCAGACCCTGGTCTGGGACTTCGACGGCCTTCAGGCCTCGGGCTACGGCCTGACCCTGTCGGGCGGCGCGGGCATCTATGACGGCGCGGACGGCCTGATTTCGGGCATCTCGGCGCCGCCGCCCGGCACCACCAGCAACTACCTGGCCGTCCTCGGCGGCGGCAAGGCGGTCCTGACCACCCCGGAAATCGAAAAGCTGAGCATCTTCATGGGCTCGCCGGACGACTACAACCAGATCCGGTTCAACTACGTCGGCGGCGGCTTCGACATCCTCAGCGGTGTCCAGCTGGCGCAGGGCGCGTTCAACGGCAACCAATCGGTCGGCCGTCGGATGACCTATTACTTCAACGGCGCGCGCGTCTCGTCGGTGGAGTTCACCTCGTCGCAGAACTCGTTCGAGCTCGACAACATCGCCACCGGCGTGCCGGAACCGGCGACCTGGGCGATGATGATCGTGGGCTTTGGCCTGGCCGGTTCGTCCGTGCGCAGCAGCCGTCGCAAGGCGGCGCTCGCGCTCGCCTAAGGCCTGATCGCTGACTGAAGGCGCCGTCGGCCCCGGCCGGCGGCGCTTTTCTTTGGCTAGCGCCGCTCCTGAACCATCCTCGGGATGAGGGCGTTTAGTGTCCCACTACGACGGGTCCAGCTCGCCGGAGGGCTGTGGGATGAAGTCCAAGATGATGCGAGCGGCCGCACTGGCCGCCGTAATGATCTGGGCGGCGGAAGAGGCGCACGGCGCGCCGTTCGAACCGATCAGCTTCAAGAAGGGCGAGAGCGCCCTGGTCTATGACGTCGGCAGCGTGACCCGGAAGGGGATCGACGCGCAGGCCTGGGTCTATCTGATCGTCGCCCATCCGATGGACGGGGCGACCATGGTCGCCACCTACCGCGAGTTCGGCTGCGGCATGGGCCGCACCCGCGACCTCTCCCGCCGCTTCGTCTCGGCCCAGGGCGCGACCCTGCGCGCCGTCGAGAACCCCGGCCCCTGGCAGCAGGTCAATCCGGGCGACGAGCGCTTCGAGCTGCTGGAGCGCGTCTGCGCCGGCAAGCCGTTGCGCGTCTCCGGCCAGCAGATGTCGGTCTTCGACTTCCAGGCGGTGGTGCGCGAGGCCCTGACCTCAGGACCCCGCTAGCACCCGCCTCAGCAAGCGTACTGGCGCTGAACGACCACGCGGCGGCCGCTATAGGGATCGTAGACCGGCTGGCTCGTGGTGCACACCCGCGGCTGGGCGTAGCCGTAGGCCGGGGCGTAGGCTTGCGCCGCGGGGTAGTAGTCATTCCCGTAATAGGGCTGCGCGGCGTAGGGCTGCGCGGCGTAGGGCTGGGAGGCGTAGTAGCCGCCTCCACTATAGGGTTGGCCGCCATAGTAGGGCTGGGAGTAGTTGTTGCCGAGGTAGCGGCTGCCCAGGGCGCCGAGAGCGAGGCCGACCACGCCGCCGACGATCGCCGCGACGACCTCGTCGTCATCGTCGTCGTCGTAGCCGTAGACTTGGGCCTGGGCCGGGGTGGTCGCGGAGGCCATGGCGCCGGCGAGCGTCAAAGCCGCCACGGCTGCTGTGAAGATCTTACGCATTTTGCGCCTCCTTCCGGCCTTTTGGCCGGTCTGAGCAGCACATTCCCAGAACGCGGCTGAATGCAGGCTGAATGGCGCAAAACCCGTCGTCACGCGGGCGCCATGTTCATGGTCATAAGGCTTGCGTCCCTGCGCCCGCAGGTTCCCGGGCGCGCGTTGAACGGAGCAGACGGTGACGAAACTTCCCATGGCGATGCTGGTCGCGGCGCTAGGTCTGGCGGCCTGCCAGGGCGGCGAAAAGGCCGCTGGCGCGCAAGGAGGCGACAAGTACGCCGGTCTCGACGGCGCGATCCGCGGCTGGCACGCCCAGATCAAGGACGGCGACGCGCAGTGCAAGGGCAGGGCGGAGGGCCAGCAGTGCCGGGCCTTCGAGATCGCTTGCAAGGGCGAGCGCGACATCGCCCCGGACGAAGCGGCCAAGGGCGTCTCGGCCAAGGTGGCGGTGGCCATGGGCTGGGAAGGCTGGGACGCAGGCCGCGCCGAATACCGCCCGGCCTCGGCCACGGCCGAGTTCCAGAAAGTCGGCGGCGAGTGGAAGCGGCTGCCGACCGGCCCGGTGAACCTGTCGACCTGCGTGGCGTCTTAGGGAGCGGGGGTCCGGCCGGGCGCAGGTCTGCTCTGCAGGAGCAGCTCTCCGGCGGCTGCGCCCGCCCCCATCGGGGTTTTGCCCGATCGAACACCGCGTGGCGCAGTCGTAGAGCGGTGGTGGCAAGCACGCGCCATCGCTCGAAGAAGGAACCGCGTATGGGTCGCCGCTTCCCCCTGATCGTCGCCGTCGCACTCCTGGCGGCCTGGCCCGCCGCCGCGCAGCCGATCCTCACCCACCTCGCCGACGGTAACGACTGGAACCGCTCCTCGATCGAACAGCAACGGGCCTATTTGGCCGGCGTCTCCAACATGATCTCCGTCGGCGCCGCCTGGGACGCCAAGAACCTGCCGGGCTCCGAGAATACGTTCTCGCGGACCGCGCAGCGCGCCCTCAAGCATTCCGATGTCGAGGAAGCCATCCGTCTGGTCGATGGCTGGTACCGCGCCAACCCGACCCAGTTGAACAAGCCCGTACTGTCCGTGGTCTGGCGAGAGATCGCCAAGCCCCAACTTCCTCCGGCCAAGTAGGACCGCCGACATGAAGAAGATCGGTTTCACCTTCGCCGCGATCGCATTGAGCGCCCTACTCGTCGCCTGCGCCACCGCCACGGGCGTCGTTGTCGGGGCCGGAATTGGAAGCCTGTCAGGCAACGCCGGAAAGGGCGCGGCCATCGGCGGCGCGGTCGGCGCTGTCGTCGATATCGTCGACTAGTCTGTCGAGGAGGCCCGCATCGGGGCGCCGAATTGCGGTGGCGACGTCTGGCCGCATGCTCCCGGGCTGCTAGTCAGGAGCACTGCCTGCCGGGGGGCAGCCGTCTGCGCGGCCTGGGCAAGCTCAGGCGTTCACCACCACTCCGCCGCCAGCGCCGCCGCCGAACTCCGGCAAAGCGCGGCGATATTTCAGGACGATCTCGATGATCTGGTTGTCGCGCGACCGGTAGACGACGTGCCTTGTGTTCGAGGACGCCACGAAGAACGCCGCGGGCCGGCCCGACGCAAGCGGGGCGTTCGCTTGGGCCGTGAGATCCAGATGCTCCGGCGGCTGCCCAGGCGTCCAGCGGACTTCGTGAACATGGCCGTCAGCCGACGCGTAGACGACGTGCTTCTTCTGGCTCTCGGAGTTGTAGTAGGCGGCCGGGTCACTGGCGGCCGGTGGCGCGCCGATGGAGCCGTTGACGCTCCACCCCTGGACAGGCGCCGCTCCGACCCACCAGAGCTCGATGACCTGACCGTCCACCGCGCGGTAGGTGACTTGGTTCACGGAGTCCGCGCCCGAAGCGTAGTGGTAGGCGACCGGATCGCCCGCGGCGTGAGGCATCTGGGCCACGGCCGACAGTGCGTCGTGCGCGGCTGCCCCGGCGCCGCTCCAGTACAGGCTGTGAATCTCTCCGTCCGCGCCGCGGTAGGCGATGATGTTGGCGCCGCCGCCGGAATAGGGGGCCGGATCGCCGGTCGCCGGCGGGAAGCTGGACCAGAACAGGTCCTCGTGGGCGGCGGCGTTGTTTCCCTGCCAGTAAATGGCGTGCAGGTGCCCGTCGCTGGTCCGGTAGATGACGTGGTGCAGGTCGGTTTCAGCCGTGTAGAAGCCCACCGGATCGCCCGCGGCCTTGGGCGCGTTGGCGACGCCGCCCAGGTCGTCATGCCCGGTCCCGCCCGGGACTGAGTAGACGGAATGAAGTCCGCCGTCGGCGGCGCGATAGGGCACGATCAGCTGGTTGGCGTTGGTGTTCATGTACGGGATCGGCGAGCCGATCGCGGGCGGGGCCTGCGCGACTTCGGTCAGGTTTCCGGCTCCGGAAGCGCCGTTCTTCGTGTCCTTCCAGAGCTCGAGCAGGCGATTTCGATCGTCCCGATAGATGATGTCGTACACGCCCTCGGCCATCACGCAGGCGGTGGGATCGCCAGCCGCCGCAGGCAGGCCGTACTGTTCGGATCGCCCGACGAAGGCCTGGGAGCTTGGCGGGTCGGTCTTGACCGCATCTTCCCATGTCAGCTGATAGTTCGCCTGCTGCAGGCGGTCAGACGAGATGAAGTTGATCTTGGCGATGACGTTGTTCTCGACCGTGACGATCCGGAAGCCGCTGAAGCTGACGCTGGAATTCTCGTTCGGTCCGAGCGCGCCGGTCTGCAGGATCAGGGGGCGGTGGAGCGCCCACCAGTCGGCGGCGTTGGGGCTGTCGTTCAGCGGGGTAGGGTAGGGCGGCGTCTCCAGGACCTTGGCGTATGCGCGGCCTGTCGGCGCGCTCCAGGGCCTGAACTCCGGCGAACTCCCCGGGACGACCTCGACATAGGTGACGTCAGTGGCGGGGGCCTCGCCGTTCTTCCAAGATTTCATGTAGCGCGTCGGATAATAGGCCCCCGGATTCTGGGTGTAGAAATCCATGTAGAAGGCCAACTGGCCGCCCTCGTCATGTCGGACGACGAACTCGTTGTGGCGGTGCGTGTGGCCGGCGAGGACGAGGTTGGCCGGCCGTGGCGCGTCAACCCCCGCCAGCAGTTTGATCAGGTCTTCGCCGCGTCCACGCGCAACGCCGAAATCCAGCTTGTCGGCGGCGTCCACGCGCTTCACCCACCGGGTGTCACGATGATCGTTCGGCGGGCGGAACCAGGTCGGATGCGAGGATCGGATATCGTCCCGCTCGGCATCGTCTTCCCCCGCCAGGAACGCTTCGGTCTGATCGGGCTGAGACGGCCGCATCGTCTCGCGCAGGAAGTACGGATATGCGGTCGGATTGAGCAGCGGCGCATGCAGGCCGACGATGAACAGCGCGTCGTTCGAGACCTGGCCCAGCGCAGCGCGCGTAAGGTCGTACTCGGCGTCCTCGATCCCATGCGAGTTCGGTGATCCGCCGATGAAGGTTCGCTCGTCCTCGCTGGTCTGGCCCAGGACGTGCCGGATGCCGTCGCTGAGGCTTTCCATGACGCCCTCGTCCCACTCGGTGTCGAGCATCGCGATCTTGTGGGGGCCCAGCGCCACGACATATGAGCCCCTTGGCCCCAGGTGCGCCTCGTACGCGGGGTTCTCGTGGTCGATCGCCACCATCCGGCCGGCGTCGCTGGCGGAGTAGTTCGGGATGTCGGTTCCGGCGCCGCCTTCCAGGCGGTTGGCCAACTCCTGCGCTTCGTCGCTTCGAAGCAGGTATCCCGAGTAGTTCCTGACGCGCTCGATGTCCTTCAGTCCAATGTCTGTGAATTGAAGCACGAGGCTGAGGTCGAAGATCAGACGGTAGGGATGCTTGCGGTAGTCGTGATTGCCGGGAACGCCATAGATGGGAACCCGGAGCGGCTCGACGTCAGGGAAGTCGGGACCCGGCGCGCTGCCCAGGATCAGCTGGCGCAGGAACTCGGCGTTGCCGCCCCCGGCCGGGTCGTCGTCATCCTCGTGGATGTAGTCGAAGAGGTCGCCGGTCGCGAGGATCAGGTCCAGCTTGCCCTGGTCGTGGAGAGAGTTCGCGAATTTGACGAAGCCGCGGAAGCGGTCGTTCCAGTTGAGCATCCGGTCGGCGGCCTCATCCAGGCCGGCCTGCCTCAACAGCCCCCGGAACCGGTCGATGCGCCGCGCCACATGCATGTCGGTGATGTGCGCGATGGCGAAGTTCGACCAGTCGTCGCGGTAGTACAGGGCGTTGGGCGCCACGACCTGGTCGATCCCGTCGTCCGTGCGGATCACGACGTCGTAGATTTGCCTGTGCGCCAGGATTCCGTCGCCTTCGACCTGGAAGGCCGAGCCTCCTCCCGCCTGCAAGGGCGCGGCGTCGGCCAATCTCAGCGCAGCCGCCGGGGAGGTCTGGCCTTTCTGGCGGAGGAACATGCGGCCCTCGAGCAGGCCAGTGAGCGCCGGCCTCAATGGGTCGAGCTGGCCGGCCGCATGCCTCACATGAACGCCGGACCGGAAGACCGGCGGCCGGTCGCCCCCGGTGTGGATCATGGGCCGGAGCAAGCTCGGAAAATTGTAGAGGAGCGTCGTCTCGCCGAGCGAGCTTGTGAGCGAGATTCCCCGCTCGAACATCCGGGCTTCAGCGCCAGCGACAGCGATCGCGCCGGGACGTGCAGCGCCAAGCAACGAGTCAGGCATTTCGAGCCTCCCGCCAAATTTTCAAGTTGGATCCGGACGCAATCGGTCGCTCTGCGTACGCGTGCAGCCGCAACGCAGCGCAGAGGCGCTGCAACTCAAACGTCGTGGGAACGAGCAGAACTTGGGACGTGACCCGGCCCCACCTTGGGGACCGCAGCACGCTCACTGAACAGCGCAGATATACTACTTAAAAATGAGCATTCTTGGAATAACGCCATATGGCGAATCACATGGCTGTGAAATCTGTGCTGGCCGTCCCTGCGGGCGAGGCGACGCCTCAAGCGCTTTACGGCCCGCCGGCTTGCGATAACGTGTTCTCCAAGCACAGACGGCCTTGAAGGGCCGCTAGGGAGGGGAAGCAATGTATCTCGCCGATCATGCGCGGCTGACGCCCGACAAGCCGGCCATCGTTTCGGCCGACACCGGCCAGGCTGTGACCTATGCCGAGCTGGACGCGCGGTCGAACCGGTTCGCGCAGTACCTCTACGCCCAGGGCCTGCGGCGCGGGGACCACATCGCGGTGCTGATGGAGAACAACCTCTCCTTCATGGAGCCGGTCTGGGCGGCGTTCCGCTCGGGCCTCTATGTCACGACGATCAACCGCTACCTGCCGCCGGACGAGGCGGCCTATATCGCCAGCGATTGCGGGGCCAAGGCGCTGGTCACCTCCTATGCCAAGCGCGAAACGGCCGCGGCGCTGGCGGACCTGATCCCCGACTGCCCGATCCGCCTGATGGTCGGCGGGACGATCCCCGGCTGGGCGTCCTACGAGGAGGCGGTGGCGTCGGGCTCGCCGGAGCCGCTGGCGCAGGAGTGGATGGGCGACTCCATGCTCTATTCGTCGGGGACCACCGGTCGGCCCAAGGGCATCCTGCGGCCGCTGCCGGAGATCACGCCTTCGGTCGGGTTCGACACCCGCCAGGCGGTCAACCGCTACGGCCTGACGCCGCAATCCGTCTATCTGTCGCCGGCGCCGCTCTATCACGCCGCCCCGCTGGCCTACGTGCTGTCGGTCCAGTCGTTCGGCGGAACGGTGGTGATGATGGAGCGGTTCGACGCCGAGCAGGCGCTGCAGCTGATCGAAAAATACGGCGTCACCCACAGCCAGTGGGTGCCGACCATGTTCGTGCGGATGATGAAGCTGCCGGAAGAGGTGCGAGCCCGCTACGACCTTTCCAACCACCAGGTCGCCATCCACGCCGCCGCCCCGTGCCCGGTGGAGGTGAAGCGCCAGATGATCGAGTGGTGGGGGCCGATCCTCTATGAATACTACGCCGGGACGGAAGGCTCGGGCTCGACGTTCATCACCAGCGAGGACTGGCTGGAGCATCCCGGCTCGGTGGGGCGCGCGGCGCTGGGGGTGCTGCACATCTGTGACGAGGACGGGAACGAGCTGCCGGTCGGCGAGACCGGTCTGGTCTATTTCGAGCGCGAGGTCCCGACCTTCGAGTACCACAACGACCCGGCCAAGACGGCTGCGGCGCGCCACCCGCAGCACCCGAGCTGGAATGCGCTGGGCGACGTCGGCTACCTGGACCAGGACGGCTATCTCTACCTGACCGACCGCAAGGCGTTCATGATCATCTCCGGCGGGGTGAACATCTATCCGCAGGCCATCGAGGACGCGCTGGTCACCCATCCGAAGGTTGCCGACGTGGCGGTGTTCGGCATTCCGGACGCTGAGATGGGCGAGGCGGTGAAGGCAGTGATCGAGCCGGCGCCCGGCCAGGCCCCTAGCGACGCGCTGGCCGCCGAGCTGATGGCCTACGCCCGCGAGAAGGTGGCCCACTACATGGCGCCTCGGTCGATCGACTTCATCGCCGAGATGCCGCGGCTGCCGACCGGCA
The DNA here is from genome assembly GCF_056401675.1 of Phenylobacterium sp. P4_E10. NCBI lineage: Bacteria > Pseudomonadati > Pseudomonadota > Alphaproteobacteria > Caulobacterales > Caulobacteraceae > Phenylobacterium > Phenylobacterium sp. P4_E10. Next base: position 23,172 of record NZ_JBFUIW010000016.1, read on the forward strand.
AGCTCTACAAGCGGGTGCTGCGCGACGCCTACTGGCAGGACCGCAAAATCTGACGGCGGCGATCAACGTCTCCACATGCGGGGCGCGAGGATCTCGGTCCTTGGCGGCCTGGCGGCGTGGAAGCCGCCGCCGCTGCCCCCGTCGTCGCGCAGGAACTTGCTGAGCTCGCGCAGCCACAGGACCGAACTGGCCGCGGCCACGCAGACCAGCCAGTCGGAGAGGTCGAGGCTGACCGTCGAGAAGGCCGCCTGCAGGAAGGGGACATGGACAACGGCGACCTGCAGGCCGAGCGACAGGGCAATGGCCGCCCACAGCCAGCGGTTGGCGAAGAGGCCGTCGAAGGCGCTGCGATCGTCGGACCGCGCGTTGAGGGCGTTGAACAGCTGGAACAGGGTGAGGGTGGTGAAGGCCATGGTCTGGCCGTAGGCGACCGTTCCGCTGCCTTCGATCAGCCCGCCCGGAAGCGCGGCGTCGAACACCAGCAGGGTCCCGGCCGCCATGATCAGGCCGACGAAGACGATGCCGGCCCACATCCGCCCTGTGATCACGCCCTCGCCGGTCGGCCGCGGCGGCGCCTGCATGGTCCCGTCGTCGGCGGGGTCGACGCCGAGCGCCAGGGCCGGCGCGCCATCGGTGACCAGGTTGATCCAGAGAATCTGGGTCGCCAGCAGCGGCAGCACCAGTTCTCCGCCCCCGCCGAGCCCGATGACGTCGGCCAGCACCACGCCGAGGAACATGGTCAGCACCTCGCCGATGTTCGACGAGAGCAGGTAGCGCAGGAACTTGCGGATGTTGGCGAAGATCGCCCGGCCTTCCTCGACGGCGGCGACGATGGTGGCGAAGTTGTCGTCGGCCAGGATCATGTCGGCGGCCTGCTTGGACACGTCGGTGCCGGTGATCCCCATGGCCACGCCGATGTCGGCGGTCTTGAGGGCGGGCGCGTCATTGACCCCGTCGCCGGTCATGGCGACGATCAGGCCGTCCTTCTGCAGCGCCTGCACGATCCGCAGCTTGTGGTCGGGATTGACGCGGGCATAGACCGAGACCTCGCGCACGGTCTGTTCCAGCTCCGCCTGGGAGAGCTGCGCCAGCTCCGTCCCGGTGACGACGCGACCATCGGCGGTGATCTGAAGCTCGGAGGCGATGACGGCGGCGGTGCGCGGGTGGTCGCCGGTGATCATCATCACCCGGATGCCCGCGGCCCGCGCCTGCGCGATGGCGATACGGGCCTCGGCGCGGGGCGGATCGATCATGCCGATCAGCCCGAGGAACACCAGCTCGTGCTCGACACCCTCGTCGACCGCTGCGGCCGAGCCTTGCGGCAGCGGGCGGAACGCGACGCCGAGCGTGCGCAGGGCCTGGCCGGCGAGCTCCTCATTGGCGGCGAGGATGGCGGCGCGGCGCGCGGCGTCCAGCGGCCGGAAGGCGTCGCCGACCTGCTCTTGGGTGCAGCGGCTGAGCAGGACGTCGGGCGCGCCCTTGGTGCAGACCAGCAGCCGCCCGCCTCGCTCGGCGTCGGCGTCGACGGTGCTCATCAGCTTGCGGTCGGAGGAGAACGGCACCTCGGCCACGCGCTCGAACCGCGCCTCCAGCGCCTCCTCCTCCAGCCCGGCCTTATGCGCGGCCACGATCAGCGCGCCCTCGGTCGGATCGCCCTGCACCGACCAGCCCCCGTCGTGGGACTGCAGGACGGCGTTGTTGGCGCGGTCGGCGGCGGCGAGGGCGCGGACCAGCTCGCTGCGCAAAGGGCCTTCGATCTGCCCGCCGCCGCGCCGGGTGACGGCTCCTTGCGGCGAATAGCCGGCGCCTTCCAGGTCGACGACGCCGCTGGCGGTGACGATGTGGCGGACCGTCATCTCGTTGCGGGTGAGCGTGCCGGTCTTGTCCGAGGCGATGACGTCGGCCGAGCCAAGGGTCTCGACGGCGGCCAGGTGGCGGATGATGGCCTTGCGCGCAGCCATGCGCTGGACGCCGAGCGACAGCACTGCGGTGACCACTGCCGGCAGCCCCTCGGGCACCGCCGCGACCGCCAGGGCCACACCGAGGATCAGCACTTCGAAGATCGCGCCCAGGCCCTGCACGTCCTTGAAGATCAGGATCGCGCCGATCATCAGCACGGCGATGATCACCACGACCAGGCCGAGCCGGCGTCCCGTGCGATCGAGCTCTTCCTGCAGCGGCGTAGTCTCGGCGCCCGTGGTCTTCAGAGCGCCGGCGATGCGCCCCATCGCCGTTTCCATGCCGGTGGCGGTGACCACCGCGGTGGCGCGCCCGTAGGTCGCCGCAGTTCCGCTGAAGACCATGTTGTGGCGGTCGCCCAGCATGGCCTCGCCGGGCAGCACGGCGGCGTCCTTGGAGACGGGCAGGCTCTCGCCGGTGAGGGCGGCCTCGGCGGTCTGCAGCGAGGCCGAGCGGATGATCCGCGCGTCGGCCGGCACTGTGTCGCCTTCCTCGATCAAAATGACGTCGCCCAGCACGATCTCCGACGCGGGGACCTTCTGCCGCTCGGCGTCGCGCAGGACGCTGGCGTGCGCGGCCGACATGCGCCGCAGGGCGGCCACCGCCTGCTCGGCGCGCGCCTGCTGGAAGTAGCCGAGGATGGCGTTGAGGACGACGATGGCCAGGATGGCGGTGGCCTCGTAGGGCCACGGGGTCTCGCGCTCGATCGCCCACAGGCCGGCCGACAACAGGGCCGCGGCGATCAGCAGGACCACAAGGACGTCGGTGAACTGGTCCAGGAACTTGCGCCAGGCCGGTTCCGGGGGCTCCGCGGTCAGCTCGTTGGCGCCGTATTGCGCCCGGCGCGAGGCGGCCTCGGCGGACGTCAGGCCTTGCTCGGGATCGACGCCCAGCGCCTGGGCGACGTCGGCGGCGGCGCGCCGGTAGGGGGCGTCGATCGGCGCTGCGTCAGACATGGCTCGCGCACATCGGTCTGCTCCGCCAGGCGCGCGCCATCGAGCGCCCGGCTTTACAGCCTAGGGACGGCTCGGCGGGCGGGACATCAGGTGGAACCCCAGTTCAACTCGGCGGCGGCTTGGCGTCCTGGATCCGGTAGCGGTCGTAGTCCGAGATCGGCAGGTCCTTCATCGATTTGAGCAGGAGTTCGATCGGCGCCTGGCTCTCGCGGATCCCGCCGCGGTTCGGGCGATCGATGTCCAGGATGAGCATCAGGCACAGCACCAGCAGGCCCAGCATGAACATCGCTCCGGCCCGCCCGCGCGGGGCGACAAAGAGATAGCCGAGCACGCTGGCGGTCACGACCATGTAGATGATCAAGACCACGAACACCTCGGTCGGCACGTGCACCCGCCGCGCCGCCTTCCGGGAGGCGTCCAGGTCGATGAGGTTGTTCATCGTCTCGAGATAGGCGCTGGAGAAGTCCAGATGCTTGACCGTCTGGAACGCCGATGACGTGGCGGCCCAGAGCTCGGTGAGCAGCCTGTCGTTCTCGGCGAGCAGCGGCGGGATCTTCTCCGCTGGCGCGGTCGCCAGGGCGAGACGATTGCCGGTGTAGTCGGTCAGCAGGCCGCTGATCCGGGTCCGATGCGGTTCTTCCAGCAGCTGGGTGCGCAGGTAGGTGGTGCCGATGGCGTTGGCTTCTTCCAGCACAAGCGCGCGGCGGGTCTCGAACCGATCGACGGCCAGGGCGAAGGTGAAGCCGAGCAGCAGGGCGAGCAGACCCAGCACCGCCGAGGAGATGAAGCCGTCGAGCTCGTCGGAGCGCTCGGCGTCGCCCCGGCCGCGATCGTGCCGTCGGCGCAGCGCGGCGCCGAGGACGACGCCCAGCGTCATCAGGGCCAAGACAGCGGCGCCGACCACGAGGATCGGGGCGCTGTAGACCCAGTTCGTCAGGACATCCACGGCCACCTCCAGCTCTGCTTGAGGATCGGCCGGGAACGCTGAGCCGCAAATCGGTGAAAACCCGGAGACGGCGCCGACCGCGCGCGGCGTGCTTAGGGTTTAGCCTGATAGCCGGGCGGCGGCCGCTACGGCAAAGGTATGCGGGTCGAACAGCGGGGCCTAGGTCATCGGGTCCCTTGCCGCCAACCGGCGGCTGGCCAGGCCAGGAACGTCATCCCCCGGCGTTCCTGGCCGCGGCCTGAATCAGCGCTTGGCCTTCTTTGATTTGTTCAGGTCCGCGGCGTCGCGGATGAGGGTCTTCAGGGCCTCGGCGTCGATCCCCTCGCCTTGGCGGAAGTCGATGGCGCGGCGGGTGTTTCCCTCGAGGCTGGAGTTGAACAGGCCCTTGGGGTCGTTGAGCGAGGCCCCCTTGGCGAAGGTCATCTTGACGACCTCCTTGTAGGTTTCGCCGGTGCAGATGATGCCGTGGTCCGACCAGACCGGCACGCCGCGCCACTTCCACTCCTCGACGACGTCGGGATCGGCTTCCTGGACCAGGGCGCGGAGCTTGCCGAGCAGCTCGCCGCGCCAGTCGCCGAGGTCCTTGATGCGCTGATCGATCAGCGCGGAGGGGCTGCCCTGTGCTGCGACGTCATCCATGCCCGAACCTCCAGTTGCCGAGTTGATAGCGAATGCGGTGCGGGCCGGATTGATCCCGTCGCAAAGCTGCTTGCCACATATATCTCATCGGTTATAGGTACGATCAATAGCCTGCGAGTTATAGATCTCAGATGACGCCCTCCCACGACGTGCTTTTCCGGACTCTGGCCGACCCGACCCGCCGGGCGCTGTTCGAACGGCTGTGCCGCGAGGGCGAGCAGACGGTCGGGGCGCTGACTGCGCAGGCCGGTGTCTCGCAGCCGGCGGTCTCGAAGCATCTTGGGGTGCTCAAGCAGGCCGGACTGGTGAGCGACCGCCATCAGGGCCGCCAGACTCATTACAGCGCGCAGCTCGGCGCCTTGGCCCCGCTGCTCGACTGGACGCATCACATGGCCGGGTTCTGGGAGACCCGGTTCGACAAGCTGGAAGATCTGCTCAGGAGGATGGATCAATGACCGATGCCGACACCAAGACCCGCGCCGTCGTGGTCGAGCGGGAGGTGCCGTTTCCGCTGGAGCGGATCTGGCGGGCGCTGACCCAGCCGCACCTGATCGCAGAGTGGCTGATGAACAACGACTTCGAGCCGAAGGTGGGACACGGGTTCAGCCTGCGAGCCGACTGGGGCTCGGTCGACTGCAAGGTGCTGGCGGTGGAGCCGAACAAGACCCTGGCCTACACGTGGGAGGCCCACGGCCTGGAGAGCGTGGTCACCTGGACCTTGACCCCGACCGGCGCGGGGACCCATCTGCGCATGGAGCAGGCCGGCTTCCGGCCCGACCAGAAGCAGGCCTATGGCGGCGCCCTGCAGGGCTGGCCGCGGTTCTTCGACAGCCTGGAGCAGGTCCTGGCGCGAACCGACTGAGGGACAGGGGCGATGGTCAACCTGCTTTCCGGCGGCAATCCGCAGATTTCGAAGGGCTACGGCGACGAGCCGGTGCAGGCCTACATCGCCGCCATGCCCGGCTGGAAAAGCGAACTGGGGCGGAGGCTGGACGCGCTCATCGTCCAGGCCGTGCCGGGGGTCAGCAAGGCGGTGAAGTGGAACTCGCCGTTCTATGGCCTGGAGGGCGAGGGCTGGTTCCTCAGCTACCATTGCTTCGACAAGTACGTGAAGGTGGCGTTCTTCAAGGGCGCGGCGCTGGCACCGCTCCCGCCCGGCGCGTCCAAGCAGAAGGACGTGCGCTACCTCGACATCCGCGAAGATGACGCGCTGGACGAGGCCCAGTTCGTGGACTGGGTGAAGCAGGCCAGCCGACTGCCGGGCGAGCGCATGTGAGCGAAGGGAGGCCGGCGGCCTCCCTCGCCCGAGTTTAGGCGAAAGCGGCCGAGCGGCGGCGGGCGCTGCGCACCGAAGCGCCGGCCAGGCCAAACCCGGTGATCATCATCGCCCAGGTCGCCGGCTCAGGAACCGGGCTGGCGATCGCCCCGTCGGTGACGGTCACGTTGTCGAACCAGACGCCGCGCTTGAAGGCGAATTGGTCGGACTGGAACTGGAACCGCAGGTTCACGGTCTCGCCGGCGAACTGGCTGAGGTCGATCTCCATCGTCCCGTCGATGTCGCCCGAGGCCCCGACATTGCCGAGCCGCACGAAGCCGCCCTTCATCGGGCCGTAGACGCCGGCGGAGGTCGGGGGCAGCAGGTCGGTGGCGGCGTTGAAAGTGCTGGCGGTCGAGCCGAGCACGTTGAAGCCGTCGAACCCCAGCTCCGAGATCAGGTCGAAGTCGAAGGACAGGATGGCCTTGGTGACGCCGGTCAGGTCGAGCGCAAGCTGGTAGTAGGAATAGTCGTTGTTGACGTAGTTGTTTACGTGACCGACGTGGCCGTCGCTAAGCGCGAACCGGCCGCCGAGGGACTCGTTCGCGCCCAGGGCGCCATCGAAGGTCTGCTTGAATATCACCGCCGCCGAGGCTGGGGTGGCGGACGCCAGGGCGGCGCCGAGCAAGGTCGCAAGGACCACGCGGGTTCTCATCGTCGATCTCCATAGGACGTTTGTCGGCCCGAAGATCGCGCGAGGGCGGGGGCGGCGTCCGGAGCTCTTAGCCGAGGGCCTGGCGGCGAAAGGTCGAGCGGCGGAAGGCGGGATCGGATCGATCAGGGCGTTGGGCGAAACGGCTCCACGCGACGAAAGCGCAGGGCCGCGCGATGAAGAGTCAGCCCGCGACTGCGCCCAGATAGATGCGGCGGTTCGGGTAGTCGATGACCAGCCGGCGGTCGGCGAACTGGTCCATGCCGACGATGATGGCCGGACCCTCGCCGAAGCCTAGCGCGCCAAAAACCGGCAGGTCGGCGATCCGCAATTCGGCGTCGCGCCGGGACTGCCCGGCCAACTCGAGGTTCTTGAAGGTATGGCGCACGACGCTGGTCGCAGCGGCGCCGACGCCGCTCGCCGAGCCGCCGTGCTGGAGGCCGGGATCGGCCTGATCGACGCCCAGCGCCTGGGCCGCGGCCCAGTTCATGATCGTGCGGGCCGCGCCGGTGTCGACGATGGCGGGGATGGCCTGGCCGTCGATCATCACCGTGAGGCGAGGCGTCTGCCCGTCGTCGAGCGTGAACGGCGCGCCGGAGTTGGCCACGTCCGCATCGGCGAGCTTCGTCTCGAGGCGCCAGTCGCGGCGCGGAGCGTCGAGCACCAGAACATGGCGGCTGAGCACGTCGGCGCCGAGGATGCCCTGGACGCCGAGCTGGTCAACCGGGCTGGCCGGCAGGGCGTAGCCCTCAAGCCGTTCCACCGTGCGGCCGGCGACGGCGAGGTCGCTGAGCGCGATCAGGTCGATGCTGGCCGCGCCGCCGACGCCCTGGACGGTCTGGCCGCCGACCACGGTCGGGCTCTTGCCAAGCGCGGCGAAGTAGCCGGGCAGGATGGCGGTGCGGGTGGCCGCGGTGTCGATGACGAACCTGTGCGGTCCGCGGCCATCGATGCGCAGCTCGGTGACCGGCAGGCCGTTCGCCAGCAGCTGCAGAGGTTCGGCCACGGCGGGCGCGGCGGCGAGGCAGGCGGCTGCGGCGATCGCCGCGCGCAGGTGAGGGAAGGACATGCGGTCTCCATCGAACGTTCGCCCACCCTCCGCCGCGCGCGGCCGCACGTCTGCGAGCGTTCGATCACGGCGTCCTGGCCTTCGGTCGGGAGACGAAAACGCTGGCCTGCGGGGCCGGAGCGATCGGCGAGGGGCCAGCGACACGATGAAAGCGCTCCGCGACGCGACGAGATTGCGTGCGAGCCGGTAAGCATCGTTATAGTTTTTGCAGAAGTTTGAAGGGGGTGCGGATGTTCAAGACGCAAGAGTTTCGCCAGATCGCGTTGCTGGCGGCCGTGCTCTGGACAGTGGACGTGCTCCTGTTCTTCGCGCCGAATGTTCTCCTGGGAGAGTCCATAAGCGCGGCGGCGACCGCCCGCATTGTGCTGATCGGGCTGGAGGGGATGGCGCTGAGCGCCCTGATCTTCGCGGTGGTCCGCGGCGTCGCCGGCTGGAGCGGACCTGCGCGCTACGCCTCGGTGATCGCCGTCTCGATCCTTTGCGGCGGCGTGGTCTCAGGTCTGGATCTGCTTGCCAAGGATCCGCTACGCGAATTGCTGTCGCCGGCCGAGACGCCGTTGAGTCCGGACACGGTGCTGATCCATGCCCTGGTCAACTGGATCGGGCTGGCCTGGATCTTCTGGCTGACAGGGGTGATCTTCCTGCTGCTGAGATCCAACCGCATGGTCCAGCAGCGGGACCGCGACCTGGCCGCCGCGCAGGCCGCGGCGCTCAAGGCGGAGAACGCCGCGACCGCCGCACGGCTGGCGGCGCTGCGTTATCAGCTCAATCCGCACTTCCTGTTCAATACGCTGAACGCGGTGTCCTCGGCAGTGGTCAACCTGCGCATCGAGGAGGCCGAGACCATGCTCTCGCGGCTGGCGGAATTCCTCCGCGTGACCCTGGCCGCCGATCCTGAGGCGATGGTGCTTCTCGAGGAGGAGCTAGAAGCGCTGCACGCCTATCTGGCCATCGAGGGCGAACGCTTCCGCGAGCGGCTGGGCGTGCGGTTCGTCTGTCCCTCGGACCTGGAGCGCGCCGAGATCCCGAACTTCCTGCTGCAGCCGCTGGTCGAGAACTCGATCAAGCATGCGGTGTCCCGTACGACGCGGCCGGTGACCTTGCTGGTCGAGGCGCGGCGGGAGGGCGAGCAGCTGGTCATCGTGGTCGAGGATGACGGCGAGGCGGCGCCGGCGGAGCAACGCAGCGGCGGCGGGGTCGGCGTCGCCAATGTGCGCCAGCGGCTGGAGGCGCTTTATGGCGACCGCAGCAGCCTGGAGTCCGGCGCCAAGCCGGGCGGCGGCTACCGCACCCTGATCCGCATGCCGCTGCGGCTGCGTGAAGAGCAGGCCCTGGCGGCGTGACGATGCGGGTCCTGCTGGTCGACGATGAGCCCGCGGCGCTGGAGCGGCTGAAGGCCCTGCTGGCCCAGATCGGCGATGTAACGATCGTCGGCGCCGCGCCTGACGGCCCGGCGGCGCTGGCGGCGATCGCCGAGGAGAAGCCGGATCTGGTCCTGCTCGACATCCAGATGCCGGAGCTGAACGGGCTGAGCGTCGCCGCGCAGATCCCGCCGGCGCATCGGCCGGAGATCGTCTTCGTCACCGCCTTCGAGATGTACGCGCCCGACGCCTTCGAGGTGGAGGCCGCGGACTATCTGCTGAAGCCGGTGCGCTTCGACCGTCTGCGCCAGGCGATCGAGCGGGCCCGCCGGCGGCAGAGCCTGCGCAGCCAGCTGACCTTGTCGACTCCGGCGGACGCCGAGGACGGCGATGGCATCTGGGTGCAGACCCGGAACGGCCATGTCCGTGTGCTGCTGCGCGAGATCGACTGGATCGAGGCGGCTGGCGACTACGTGCTGCTGCACACCGCCACGCGCAGCAACATGCACCGCGCCACCATGTCGGCGCTGGAGCGCAAGCTGGACGGCAGCCGGCTGATGCGGGTGCACCGTTCGGCCTTCGTCGCCCCCGACCGCGTCCGCGAGGTGCGTCGGACGGGGCGCGGGCTCTCCTCGCTGGTGCTGATGGACGGCGTGGTCGTCCAGGTCGGCCCGACCTATCATCCCGCGGTGATGGAGCGTCTTGGCTTCCAGGAGGCGGACTGAGCATGGCCCGCATCCGCGAGATCGTCGTCGATTGCGCCCGGCCGGCGGCGCTGGCGCGGTTCTGGGCGGGGGCGTTGGAGGGCTACGATGTGCGCGTCTATGACGAAGCCGAGATCGCGCGGTTGGCGGGGCTGGGGCTGACGCCGGAGACCGACCCCGCGGTGATGGTCGATGGGCCGGGACCGACGCTCTGCTTCCAGCTGTCGGTGCGGGCGGGTGAAGGGCGGCTGCATCTGGACGTCGTCGGCGGGCCGCGGGAGGCGGAGGTGGCGCGGTTGATCGGCCTGGGCGCGCAGGTGCGCGAGGCGCGCGAGGGCTACACGGTGATGCTGGACCCCGAGGGCAACCGGTTCTGCGTTCAGGACCCGCGGGCGGAAGGCGCCTAGTCCGGCCGCGCGCTCAGCAGGGCGCGGATGGAGTCTTCGTAGGAGCGGCCGACCTTCAGTTCCTCGCCGGACTCCAGTCGCACGCGCAGGTTCCGATCGCCGGCGCGCCAGATCGAGCCGACGCGGTCGCGGCGGACCAGGGACGAGCGGTGGACCCGCATGAACTCCGGGCCCAGTTCCTTTTCCATCGAGCTGATGGTCTTGCGCTGCAGCAGCGAGCCGTCCTGCAGGTGGATGCGGACATAGTCGCCTTCGGCCTGCACCCAGTTGATCGTGCGCAGCGAGACGCGGACGCGCTCTCCGCGGCGTTCGGCCCAGATCGCCGAGCGGACCAGCTCGCCGGCCTGCTCGCGGCCGATCTTCTCCACCGTGGCGCGCAGATGGCTGAGCTGGGCGCCTGCGGCGGCGATTTCCCGTTCGCGCCGCGCGCGGGTCAGGGCCTCGCGCAGCCGCTCGGCCCGCACCGGCTTGAGCACATAATCGACGGCATTCAGGTCGAAGGCCTTCACCGCGTAGTGGTCGTAGGCGGTGACGAACACCACGGCGGGGGGATCTGCGTCGGGCAGCGAGTCCAGCATCTCCAACCCGCTTACCGGTCCCATCTTGATGTCGAGCAGCAGGACATCGGGGGTGAGCTCGGCGATCAGGGGCAGGGCGGCCTCGGCGGAGCGGGCCTTGCCGACCAGCTCGACGTCGGGCCAGTCGCGCAGCAGCAGTTCGATGCGGCGCAGGGCGAGCAACTCGTCGTCGACGGCCAGGATACGCAACCGAGCCATCAGGCGAACACCAGCGGAAGGGTGATGCGGGCCGTAAAGCCGCCGGCGTCGCCCGAAGCTTCGAAGCTGCCGGCCGAACCAAAGCGGGCGGCGATCCGGCGTTCGACATTGCCGAGCCCGACGCCCGCGCCGCCCAGGCCGGCGGCGGCGCCGATCCCGTCATCGCACACTTCCAGGATCAGCCGCTGGTCGGCGCGGCGGGCGCTGATGCGCAGGGTGGTGACGAAGCCGGGGCCGCGGAGGGCGTGTTTCACGGAGTTCTCCACAAGGGGCTGGAGGATGAGGCTGGGAACGCGGGCGTCCTCGATGGTGACGGGCACGTCGATCTCGACCACGAACATGTCGCCGAGGCGGACCTCCTCGACGGCCAGATAGAGGCGCTGGAGGGCGAGTTCCTCGACCAGGCGGACATCGGCGAGCGGATCGTTGGCGAGGCCGGCGCGCAGGAATTCCGACAGCCGCAGGACCATCTCTTCGGCGAGGTCCACGCGGCGGTCGAGGATGAGCGTCGCGATCGAGTTGAGCGCGTTGTAGAGAAAGTGCGGATTGACCTGGTAGCGGAGGGCGAGGATCTGGGCCTCCTGGGCCTGGACGCGGGCCTCGGCGAGACGCCGCTCGCGCCGCCTGGCCTCGGCGTCGTGCAGCAGGGCCAGGTTCACCGCCGCCCAGAGCCCGAGCGGGGCGAGCCAGAAAACGGCGCCGCCGAGCACCTTCACCGGCGTGAAGTCCGGCGGGCCGCTGTCGCGCACCACCGCGTTGAGCGCCCGGAAACCGGCCTCGAAGACCGGGGCGCAGGCGATGAGGACCAAGGCCGTGATCATCAGCTGTCCCCAGAAGGGCTGGCCGGTCAGCCGCTCCAGGAGCGCGCGGATGAGCACCGAGAACAGAGCGCCCTGCAGGACCAGCGCCGCGTCCCAGCCCAGGTTCTGCGGCTGATAGCTATAGCCCCCCACCAGGATTGCGGAGGTCGAAGCCAAGGCGACGAACAGCACCCAGAAGCCCGCGGCCGCCATATAGACGGCGATCGCGTGGTTCAGGGTGAAGCGGCCGCTCCCCCCGGTCGAACCGGACCATATCGATGCGTTCACGGTCTCACCTTGCGGGGGGCTCCCTCCCGACCCGGTCGCTGGCGCGCGGCGCGCCGACGTTATGGGCGGCGAGCTACGCCGTCATGCGACAGATGGCATGATTTACGCGACGAACTGTCGTGATGATGCGGTGAACGGACGCCACGGCCCAAAAAGGGCCGACTCTGCTTCTTTTGAAGCGGCCTGCGACCGAAGCGTGAGGCCCGCGTTTCTGCTGCACCCCACACAGCAGGAACGAGAAGTCATGGCGAAGCCCAATGACGACAAGCAGCCGATCGCCACTACGGTCGGCGCGGGCGGCGAGACCCACCAGAGCGCCTCGGCGCCCGACGCGCGGATCACCACGAACCATGGCGTTCCGGTCAGCGACAACCAGAACAGCCTGAAGGGCGGCCGGCGTGGGCCGACCCTGCTCGAAGACTTCGTGCTTCGCGAGAAGATCCAGCACTTCGACCACGAACGTATTCCGGAACGTATCGTCCATGCGCGCGGATCAGCGGCGCACGGGTACTTCGAGCTGACGGAGTCGCTGGCCGACGTGACGCGGGCCAAGGTGCTGACGGAGGTCGGGGAGAAGACCGAAGTGTTCGTCCGCTTCTCGACCGTGGCCGGCGGCGCCGGGTCGGTGGACACCCCGCGCGACGTGCGCGGCTTTGCGGTGAAGCTCTACACCAAGGAGGGCAACTGGGACCTTGTCGGCAACAACATCCCGGTGTTCTTCATCCAGGATGCGATCAAGTTTCCGGACCTGGTGCATTCGGTGAAGATGGAGGCCGACAAGGGATATCCGCAGTCCGCCAGCGCCCACGACACCTTCTGGGACTTCGTCGGACTGATGCCGGAAACCACCCATATGATCATGTGGGCGATGTCCGACCGCGCCATTCCCCGGTCATTCCGGACGATGGAGGGGTTCGGGGTCAATACATTCCGGCTGCTGGACGAGAACGACAACCCGACCTTCGTGAAGTTCCACTGGCGGCCGAAGCTTGGCCTGCAGTCGACCTGCTGGGACGAGGCGGTGAAGATCGCCGGCGCCGATCCCGACTATCACCGCCGCGACCTGTTCGAGGCGATCTCGCACGGCGACTTCCCCGAGTGGGAGTTCGGCGTGCAGCTGCTGACCCAGGCGCAGGCCGACGCCTTGCCGTTCGACATCCTCGACGCCACCAAGGTCATTCCGGAAGAAATGGTCCCGATCCGGGTGGTCGGGCGCCTGGTGCTGGACCGCAACCCGGACAACTTCTTCGCCGAAACCGAGCAGGCGGCGTTCCTGCCGACCAACGTGCCGCCCGGCGTGGACTTCTCGGAGGACCCGCTGCTGCAGGGGCGACTGTTCTCCTACCAGGACACCCAGCTGTCGCGGCTGGGGACGGTCAATTTCCACCAGATCCCGATCAACAGCGCCAAGGGATGCCCGTTCCAGAACCTGCAGCGCGACGGCAAGATGCAGACGCAGGTTCCCAAGGGCCGGGCCAACTACGAGCCCAACAGCCTGGCCGAGCATGGCGAGACCGGCGGCCCGCGGGAAGACCCGCAGGGCGGCTTCCGAAGCTTCGCCCTGCCGTTGACGGAGACCAAGGTGCGGCTGCGCGCCGAGACCTTCGCCGACCACTACAGCCACGCACGGCTGTTCTTCCGCTCGCAGAGCCCGATCGAGCAGGCGCACCTGGCCAGCGCCCTGGTCTTCGAATTGTCGAAGGTAATGATCGAAGCCATCCGCCTGCGGGTGCTAGCCAACCTGCGCAATGTCGACGAGGACCTGGCCAAGCGGGTTGCCGCGGGCCTGGCCATGGAGTTGCCGGCGAAGTCCAAGGCGGCCGCCGAGCCGCAGGACATGAAGCCCTCGCCCGGCCTGCGCATCATCGGGAAGTACCCCGACAGCCTGACCGGCCGCACGGTCGGCGTGCTCGTGACGGACGGGGCCGACGGGGCGGTGATCGCGGGCCTGCGCAAGGCGGTAGAGGCCGCCGGCGGCGCGGTGAAGATCATCGCGCCGAAGATCGGCGGCGTGACCCTGAAGGACGGCAAGCCGCTGAAGGCCGACGGCCAGCTCGCCGGTTCGCCCTCGGTGCTGTTCGACGCGGCCGCCATGGTGGTGTCGGCCGAGGGATGCGCGGCGCTGCTGAAGGAGAGCGCGGCGTGCGACTTCGCCAGCAACGCCTTCGTCCACCTCAAGGCCATCGGCTTCACCGCCGAGGCCAAGCCGTTGCTCGATAAGGCCGGCGTACAGCCAGACGCCGGGATCGTTGATCTGGCCGGCGGCGCGGACGGCTTCATCGCTCCGGCCAGCACCCGGCAGTGGGAGCGTGAACCGAAGGTGCGGACCCTGGCCTAGCCCGGCTCAGGACCCGCGGCGCGGGTAGCGCTTGAGCACTTGGTCGTCGGCGATGCAGGCCAGCAGCCAGTCGCGGAAGGCGCGGATCTTCGGCGCGCGCTTGCGGTCGGCTGGATAGGCCAGCCAGTAGCCTTCGCCATAGTGGGCGTAGGCCTCGAACGGGCAGACCAGGCGACCGGAGGCGATGTCGCCGGCGAACAGGATCGGGGAGGCGAGGGCGACGCCCTGGCCGCCCAGCGCCGCCCCGACCTCGAGCGTTTGGCTGTCGCCGGCCAGCCGGGGCGGGGCGACCGCCTGGCCCTGGGGCCCGACGCCGGCGGCGGCGAACCACACCGCCCACTCCTCGGGCGCGCCGATCAGCGGGGCGCTCAGCAGGTCCTCGGGCCGCGACAGGCCGCCCAACTGGTCGCGCAGCTGCGGCGTGCAGAGCGGCGCGTGGATGTGCGGCAGCAGGTAGTCGGCCTCGAGCCCTGGCCAGCGGCCGCCGCCGCTGCGGATGGCGACGTCGATGTTCTCGCGGGTCAGGTCGATCAGCTGGCCTGACGTGTCGAGCCGCACCGCGATCTTCGGATGCGAGAGCTGGAAGCCGCCGATGCGCGGGGCCAGCCACTGGGTGGCGACCGTGTGGACGGTGGTGATGGCCAGCACGCCTTCGCCGGTCTCGGTCAGGTCGGAGAGGGCGGTGCGCAGGGCGCTCATCGCCTCGCTGGCCGCGCGCGACAACCGTTCGCCGGAGGCGGTGAGGGCGACTTCGCGGGGCAGGCGCAGGAACAGCGCCTGGTCGAGCCGACGCTCCAACGCCTTCACCTGCCAGCTGACCGCCGCCTGGCTGACGCCCAGCTCCTCGGCGGCGCGGGTGAAGCTCTTCAGCCGCGCGGCGGATTCGAACACACGGATGGCGCTGAGGGGGATGGAGGCGAGAATGTCAGACATAAGGCAGACTTATGCATAGAGCAGGAGGACGCGTTTGTCATCTATCGTCGTTCGTTCGATGATCCGTTCCAAGACAAGAGAAATGGACGGGTATTGTCATGGAAGAACTTCACAGGTTGCATAAGGACGTTCCGTTCGGCTGGCTGCTGTGGGCGCAGGAGCTGTTCGGCCAGGCTGCCCGCAAGGCCGCGGTTCGCAGGCTGCAGGCCGGCGGGCGCAAGAGCTACGGCTCGGCCTATGTGGCCGACGACCTGCACTGCCTCTCAGGGCCGCACTAAACGATCTGCCGAGCTGTGCTGAACCAGCAGGGGAGCAGTCGCGTTAATCGAGCGAACGTGACTGTGGTCATGCAGGAGTTGATCGATGCCTCGGGCAGTGGGCTGGCTGACCGTTCTCGGCGCAACGCTGTTGGCGGGCTGCGCGAGCAGCAGCGACGAGCCGCCCGAGAGCACGGCGAACACAAATCGGCGGTGCTTCTTCGCTTCGAGCGTCAGCTCGTTCGCCCCGGTCGACACCCGAACCGTGAACATCCGCGTGGGGGTCAACGAGTTCTTCCGGATCGACCTGATGTCGCCCTGCCGGGACGCGACCTGGACCAGCGGCATGGCGCTGGTCACCCGCGGCAGCTCCACCATCTGCGCCGGCTCCGGGCTGGGCACGACGCTGGTGACCCGCGGCCCCTCGGGGCGGCAGCGCTGTACGGTCTCGGGCATCACGGCGCTGACGCCGGAAGAGGTGCAGGCGCTGTCGGGTCGTCAGCGCCCGTAGCGAGCGCGAGCTACTCGGCGGTGTCCTGGAAGTAGGGCTCGACGTCGCCCTGCAGCTTCACGGTCATGGCGTTGCCCTTGCGGTCGACCGTCTTGCCGACGCTGAGCCGCACCCAGCCTTCGCTGACGCAGTATTCGTCGACATTGGTCTTTTCGACGCCCTTGAAGCGGACGCCGACGCCGCGCTCCAACGCGTCGGCGTCGTAGTGCGGGCTGTTCGGGTTGACGGACAGGCGGTCGGGCGGCGTGGTCGGGCGGGTGTCGCTCATGGCGGCCACTTAACCTTCCACGCCGTCCTTGCCAACCGCAGAGCGGGCGGCGACCGCTACTTCTTCTCGATCGCCTCGGCCTTGGCGTCGGCCTTCTGTTCGACCACGTCGGCCTTCTGTTCCATGGCGTCGGCCTTTGCGTCGGCGGCGGCTTCGACCGCGGCGCCTTGGCCTTGGGCGGCGTCACGGGTGGCGTCGGCCTGGGTTTCCAGAGCGTCGGCCTTCATTTCGCCCTGCGCCTCGACCGAATCGGCCTTGGCGTCGGCGGCCTTGTCGGCCGGGCTGCCGCAGGCAGTGAGGCCCAGAGCGGCGAAGGCGGAGAGAGCGAGCATCGTGTTGCGCATCGGTGTGATCCCTTCAATGTGAAGGAACCTAAGCGCCCGAGAGCGGAATCAGTTCGCCGGGAAGACCTGGCCCCAGTCGTTCTTGACGCTGACCACCTGGATGCCGAACTCGGCGGCGCGGTCGAGGGTGTCGGTCAGCGGACTGAGCCGGAAGTCGCGGTCGTAGGCGGTCTCGCGCTCATTGTCGTCGTGATGCACCAGCAGCGCCAGGCGGCGGCCGGGACCGGCGAGGCTATAGCGCAGCATGGCCTGGTCGCCGTCGGAATTGCCGACGGCCAGGATCGGGCGGCGGCCGATGTGCAGCCAGATATTCTGGGGCTTCACCGCCCGGTCGTCGAAGCTGCCGAGCGCCGGCTGCTTGATCAGCTCGCGGCCATCGTCGGAGAGTTTGGTCTGGACGCTCGAGCCGATCACCTGTTCGGGCGGGATGCCATAGACCGCCTCGGCGAAGGCCCGCATGAAGTCGATGCCGCCGCCGGAGACGATGAAGGTCTTGAAGCCATTGGCGCGCAGATAGGCCAGCAGCTCGATCTGCGGCTGATAGACGACCTGGGTGTAGGGCCGGTCGAGCTTGGGGTGGCTGGCGCTGGCCAGCCAGTCGCGCACGGTGTCCTGGAAGGCGTCGACGGCCATGCCGGCGTGAACGGCGAAGGCGAACTCGAAGACGCCCTGCTTGCCGAGCTCCTTGATGGCCGCCAGGTCGTGGGTGAGGAAGGCCTTGAAGGCCGGCTTCTCCAGCAGCGTCGGATCGGCCTTGGCCATGGCGGCGGCGCGGTCGTGGCTGAACAGCACCTGGACCTGCAGCGGCTGCTCGCACCAGAGGGTGCCGTCGTTGTCGAACACCGCGATGCGCTCGGCCGGCGGGCGATAGTCGGGGCCGCCCTCGGCGGTGACGGCGGCGACGAAGTCGAGAATGGCGCGGCGGGCGGCGCCGTCCTTCCAGGAGGGCAGGGGCTCGGTCATGGGGCTAGCCTCGCGCCAGGCGAGGGCGCGGCCAATCGGGTGTTCGTGGGACGGGGGGGAGGAAAACGCCCCATCGGGCGGCGTCAACGCG
The DNA here is from genome assembly GCF_056401675.1 of Phenylobacterium sp. P4_E10. Taxonomy (NCBI): domain Bacteria; kingdom Pseudomonadati; phylum Pseudomonadota; class Alphaproteobacteria; order Caulobacterales; family Caulobacteraceae; genus Phenylobacterium; species Phenylobacterium sp. P4_E10. The sequence goes on from NZ_JBFUIW010000016.1 coordinate 40,749, forward strand.
CCCTTAAGTCGTCGGCCGACAGACTGGACGGGCCCTCCATCCCCGAGGGTCATTGCGACCGGAGGTCGGCATGTCGGTGACGCGGACGTCGAGCGTGCGGCGGACCAACGACCACTTCGAGCCCGAGGCGGCGCTCGATCCCCAGGCGCAGCGCCGGCTGCGCGGCCATATCGAACAGATCGACTACACGGCCTACGCTTCCAACCGCGAGGTGATCGGCCAGGTGCTGGGCCAGGCCGACGCCGGCAAGTTCCAGAAGCTGGCTGTGGCTGCAGCCTTGGCGCGCAGCCAGTGGGTGGCCGAGGCCTTGGCCCTGACCGGAACCCCGCACCCGCTCACCCCTGAGCAGATCGCCAAGCTGGCCCGGCTGCGCAGCGCCTTCGAGGAGCTCACCGAAGCCTACGAGGCCATGCGGCGCATGGTCGAGCGGGGATACCTGACGTTTCCGGGGTGAGGCGCGGCTTCTCTTAGTTGCTCCCCCGCCGGGGGAGCTGTCAGCTGAACGGCTGACTGAGGGGGACTATCGAGTCGGCTGACCCCCTCCGTCTCGATGCCATGCATCGAGCCACCTCCCCCAGCGGGAGAGGAACTGCGCCGGTTCACACCACCAGCCGCCGGTCCGGCGCGCCGTTCAGCAGTTCGGCGACGCCTCGCAGGGCCCTTTCCAGCACCGCCTGTTTGCCGGGGCCGCCGAGCGACAGGCGCAGGCCTTCGCGGTGGGGGCGGCCGACGGCGAAGGCTTCGGCGCTGACCAGCGAGAGGCCGCGGGCCTGGGCGGCGTCGTTGAGGCGCGGGCCGGCCTGCGGCAGGTCGAGCCATAGGTGGATGCCCTCGGCCCCGCCGCTGGCCCCGGGCAGGATGCGGCGGGCGATGGCCTGACGTTCGGCGGCCTCGGCGCGCACGCCGGCCAACACCTTCTCGGCGGTCCCGTCGCGGATCCAGGCGGTGACGATGGCGGCGCTGAGGGGGGCGGCCATCAGGGTGGTGGCGCGCAGGGCCTGGGCCAGCATCTGCGCGCGGGCTGCGTCCGGGGCGACGGCGTAGGCGATGCGCAGGCCCGGCGTCAGCGCCTTGGCCGTTGTGGCGACATGCCAGGTGACCTCGGGCGCGAAGCTGGCGAGAGCGGGCAGCGGCGCGGCCGGCAGCCGGCCATAGGCGTCGTCCTCGAGGATGGCGACCCCGGCCGTTCGGGCGACTTGCGCGACTTCCCGGCGGCGCTCGACGCCCATGGTGGTGGCGACCGGGTTCTGCAGGGTGGGAATGCAGTAGATCAGCTTGGGTGCGAATTGCGCGCACAGCCTGGCCAAGGCGTCCGGCTCGAAACCCTCGGCGTCGACCGGGCAGGGGACCAGCCGCAGGTCCATGTGCGCGGCCAGGGCGCGCATGCCGGGAAAGGTCAGGGGCTCGCAGATCACCGCGTCGCCCGGCCTGGCCAGCAGGCCGAGGATGGCGGCCAGGGCCGGCTGGGCGCCCGGCGTCACCAGGATGCGGGCCGGATCGACCTCGCCCAGGCAGGGCGCGAGCCAGGTCGCGCCGGCGCTGCGCTGGCCCAGCGAGCCGCCGGCCGGGTGGTAGGCCATCAGCGCCTGGGCGTCGGTGCGCTCCAGAACCTGCTGGGCGGCGTCCTTCAGCAGCTTGCCGAGCGACAGGCCCCTGGGCGGCGGGGGCAGGTTCATCGAGAGGTCGACCAGCCCGGCCTCGTCCTCCGCCGCGCGGCCGGCGACGAAGGTGCCGCGGCCCACCGCGCCCTCGACAAGGCCGCGGGCTCGGGCGGCGGTGTAGGCGCGGGTGACGGTGGTGAAGTCGACGCCGAGCTCGGCGGCGACCGCCCGCTGCGGCGGCAACTGGTCGCCGGCCTGCAGTTCGCCTTCGGCGATGGCCGCCTCCAGCGCGCGCAGCAGGGCCAGGTAGATCGGACCGTCGGTGCGATCGACGCGGCGCAGCCAGGGCGTGGTGGTCATGCTTGCGTTCCAGGGCTCATATGCATACATTTATTGCAGATTGTAGGCATCAATACAACAATTGTATGCAGGACAGATCGCCATGCCCGCCCCCATCTACACCCCGCCGCCGCCGATCGTCGCCGGACTGCGCTGCCGCTGCCCGCGCTGCGGCGAGGGGCGCCTGTTCAGCGGCTTCCTGAAGGTCGCGGACAACTGCGAGGTCTGCGGCCTCGACTTTTCATTCGCCGATCCTGCAGACGGCCCGGCTTTCTTCGTGATGAGCGGTGTCGGCATGCTGGTGATCGCCGTCTTCACCTGGGTGGAGATCGTCTATCACCCGCCAATGTGGGTCCACGCGGTGACGGTGTTCCCGGCGCTGATCGCCGGTTGCCTGGGCGGTCTGCGCCCGGTCAAGGCCTGGCTGGTCGCCTCGCAATACTTCCACAAGGCCGAGGAGGCGCGGTTCTCAAGCCTTGGCGGTCACGGCGAGGGCGGCTTCGGCCATCGCGGGAAGGCGCGCGACCGCGCGGCGTAAAGCGCCGAAGCTCTACCAAGAGTAGGGTGTTGTTGGCGCCACGCGCGGTGGCAATTCCGCGTGCGGAACAACTGCGACAAGAATGATAATTGGAACGACTCAGAGGGTCGGCCATAAAGGCGCCACGAGTTATCGACGCGGCGCCGAATCGGCGACGAGGTCAGCCTGTGGGGACAGGCCAAGAGAGGCGCTTCCGGTTTCGCACCGGGAGCGCCTCTTCTTTTCCAAACGCATCAAAAGATAACCCGTTCAGTTCCCCACCACAGGGGCGAGCGGGAAAGGTCGATAAATCGCTTCTCGTCCTCGAGCAGCAGGGCGCCCGCCGTGCGCGCGGCCTCGTCGCTGGTCCCGGCCATATCCTCGAAACTGTCCCACCAGAGCTGGGCGACGCCGTCGAAACCTTCGGGTCCGCGGCGCGCCTGGCGCAGGGTTTCGGAGACCTCGGCCGGCAGGCTATGCAACTGCACATAGCGGCGGATGCGCAGCGCCTCGCGCACGCTGGCGACCAGTGGGGCGTGGGTGTTCAGCCAATAGTCCTGGAACTGCTCGCGGCTGAGGTGCGGCAAGCGCACCAGGGCGAAGGTCAGCTTGATCATCGATGGCGCTCCCTGTCCTGCGCCTGACGCTAGGCGCCCGCCGAGAGGCGGGCAAGTTACCTGGCGGGTAATCGCGGAGCGGCCGCGGGGGCGGCAAGGTCGGGGCGTCAACAACGGAGACCCCCGATGAGCATCCCCTTCGACATCGCCGAAACCTATATCGCCGCTTGGAACGAGACCGACGCCGCCGCGCGCCGGGCGATGATCGCCGACACCTGGACTGCGGATGCGACCTATGTCGACCCGCTGGCCGCGGTGGCCGGGCATGCAGGCGTCGACGCCCTGATCGCCGGCGTCCAGGAGCGGTTCCCCGAGTTCCGCTTTGCGCTGCTCGGCCGGCCGGACGGCCATGGCGAGCACGTCCGCTTCTCCTGGGGTCTGGGCCCGGACGGCGCCGAGGCGCCGATCAAGGGCACCGACTACGTCCGCGTCGAGGACGGGCGGCTGAAGTCGGTGACGGGCTTCCTGGACCAGGTTCCGGGTTAGAGGAGACAATTGCTCCCCCGCTGGGGGAGCTGTCAGCCGAATGGCTGACTGAGGGGGATTGCTGACTCAGCAGGCCCCCTCCGTCTGGGCGCTACGCGCCGAGCCACCTCCCCCAAAGAGGGAGGAATTGGTGGCCTAGCAACTCTCCCACAGCGCGGCTCGTTCTCCCTGGAAACAGGGAGAACGGCCATGGCCGACGACAACGTCTACAAGATCCTGGAACTGGCCGGCTCGTCGGCGAGCGGCGTCGAGGACGCGATCTCGACCGCGATCGGCAAGGCCAGCGCTACGGTGCGCAACATCCGCTGGTTCGAGGTCGAGCAGGTCCGTGGACACGTGGAGGACGGCAAGGTCGCCCACTACCAGGTGCTGCTGAAGGTCGGCTTTACCCTGGAGTAGTCGGTTCGGGCGCCGTCCCCAGCCAGGCGTGCAGCACGTTCATCACCGGGGCGGCCGGCTGGAAGCCGCGGGTCACGATGCCGTAGTGGCCTTCCTCGTTCGGGCCGCCGACCAGGGTCGGGAAGCCGGTGACGCCGGCTCGCTGGCTGGTCGCGTAGTCGTTCCAGGTCTCGTGCTTGAGGTCGTCGGTGTCGAAGTCGGCGAGGAAGGCGTCGCGCTCGACTCCGAACTCAGCGGCAAGGTCGGCCAGCACCTCCGGCTTCGTGACGTCCTTGTTCTCGGCATAGAAGGCGTGGTGCAGGCGGCGCAGGAACAGCAGCGCCTTCTCGCCGTCGTGGCGGCGGACGCGGACCACCGCGCGGGCGGCTGGATCGGTGTCATAGAGGAACCCCGGCCGGTCGAGGACCGCGTCGTCGAACGGCAGGCCGGTGGCCTCGTGGACGTGCTCCCAGTGGACCTTCAGCTCAGTCTTGGCCTGTTCGGAGGTCGGCTTGTCGTTGCCGGGCCGCAGGCCGCCCATCACCACCTCGATCGGCAGGGCGCGGCCGAAGGTCTGCCGGATCTGGGCGATGACCGGCGAGAAGCCGTAGCACCACGAGCACATCGGATCGGCGAAGTAGATCAGGCGGGGGGTCTGCATGGCGGCTTCCTCTTTCCCGGCCTATGTAGTGCGAGCCGAGCCGATCGGCGAGCCGAACGCGTTCCCACATGACCCAAATCCGTCCTGCGCGCGCCGCCGAGATCGAGGCTGTCCGCGAGATCGAGCGCACTTCCGCCACCCGGTTTGTCGGGACCGCGCGGGCCGAGCTGGCCGAGGACGAGCCGACCGACGCCGCGACTTTGCGCGAGCGGATCGAGGCCGACGGGCTGCTGGTCGCCGACGATGTCGGGGCGCCGGTCGCCTTCGTGATGTTCCGCGAGGCGGAGGGCTGCGCCTATGTTGAACAGATCGACGTGCTGCCCAGCCACGCGCGGCGCGGGATCGGGGCTGGCCTGCTGGATGCGGTGGCGGACATCGCCCGCGGGCGGGGGCTGGCGGCCCTGACCCTGTCGACCTTCAAGGATGTTCCGTTCAACGCGCCGTACTATGCGCGGCTGGGCTTCGACGTGGTCGAGAGCCTGACGCCCGGCATGTCGCAGATCCGGGCGGAACACGAAGCGCGCGGCCTGGACGAGACCGCGCGCGTGTTCATGCGACGTGGAGTCTGACGCGGCCTAGAGGTCGCGGCCGAGGTACTTCTCGACCTGACGCTTTTCCCAGGCGCCGTCGAACACTCTGGCCCCGCTGAACACGGTCAGGCCGTGGGCGGCGACGCCCATGCCCCAGCCGAGCGCCGGCCAGACGAACCACAGGTACTCGCGATAGGTCAGCAGGTTGATGGCGGCCAGGATCGGGATGACGATCAGGTACTGGGTCAGGTGGATGTAGAAGGCCTTCACCTTGCGCACGTGGGCGAGGGCGAGGGCTTCGTCGGGGCGGACATCGCGCGGCAAGTCGGGTCGAGTGGCGTCCATGGCGGGCTCCTGGAGACGGTTGAGGTCGATCTCGAAGACCACCGCGAGGGCTTTCAGCGTTTCAAGGCTGCCGGGCTGGCCGCGCTCGAGCCGCTGAATGGTGCGCACGCTGACGCCGGACACCTCGGCCAACTGCTCTTGGGACCAGCCGCGTTGCAGCCGCAGTTTCTGGATCAGCATGTTCACGTCCTCGTCGGAGATCACCCCGACCTTGCCGGGCCGCCACGCCGCCACGCCACGCCAGCAACCCGCCAACAGCCTGCCAGAAGCCCGCCAATAAGGCGACATCCGGCCGACACCAGACGGAGAAACGCCGCCAACCGTGAGGCTGACGGCGTTGGCTTTCCTCCCCCTGAAGGGGGGAGAAAAGAAGCCTTAGGCGGCGATCTTCGCCAGGACGGCGCGGCTGTCGGCGACCGCCTGATCACGGGCGTCGGGGCCATAGCCGATCTTTTCGGCGCGGACGAAGGTGACGTCGCTCAGACCGACGAAGCCCAGCAACTGGCGCAGGTAGGGCTCCTGGAAGTCCAGGCCCACGGCCGGACCTTCGCTGTAGAGACCGCCGCGGCTCTCGACCACGATCACCCGCTTGCCGGTCAGCAGGCCCTCAGGGCCGGCTTCGGAGTAGCGGAAGGTCTCGCCGGCCCGGAGCACGTGGTCGAACCAGGTGCGCAGGGTGGTCGGGACGCTGAAATTGTACATCGGCGCCCCGATGACGATGGTGTCGGCGGCGCGCAGCTCGGCGATCAGCTTGTCCGACAGGGCGCGGGCTTCCAGCTCGGGCGGCGTGACCGCCTGGCCGCGGACGCCGTTGATGGTGGACGGCAGCAGGTGCGGCACCGGATCGGCGGCGAGATCGCGGAACACGACCTTGGCGGCCGGATCGCGATCGGTGAGTTCGGCGACGGCGTCGGCGACCAGAAGGCGCGAGACCGAGGCTTCGCCGGCGGAGCTGCTGTTGAGGACCAGAATGTTCGACATGACACCCTCCAGGGCGTTGGTGAAGTTGACGCCGACAGAGATGCCGTCTTGAATGCCGCAACAGTAGCCGCCATTTTTGCGCTAATCTGTTGCAAAAAATGGAACGCCAATGTTCGACATCGAAGACATCCAGGCCTTTGTCGAGGTGGCCGAGGCCGGCGGCTTCGGCCGCGCCGGCCAGCGGCTGGGGGTGTCGAAGTCGATCGTCAGCCGTCGCGTGGCGCGGCTGGAGGGACAGCTCGGCGCGCAGCTGCTCAGCCGCACCACTCGCGGAGTCGCGGTGACCGAGGCGGGCCTGGCGTTCAAGGACCGGGCCGAGCGGGTGCTGGCCGAGCTGGAGGCGGCGCGCGACGACCTGGCCCAGCAGGGCGAGGACCTGATCGGATCGCTACGGATCTCAGCGCCGCTGTCGTTCGGGATCACCCACTTGGCCGCGGTGCTGGCCGAGCTGGCGGTGCGGCATCCAAAGCTGTCGCTGGACGTGGCCTATAGCGACCGGTTCGTCGACATGATCGGCGAGCGCTTCGATGCGGCGATCCGGATCGGATCGCTGCAGGACTCCAGCCTGATCGCCCGCAAGATCGCGCCGATCAAGACGGTGATGTTCGCCAGCCCCGCCTACCTGGCCGAACACGGCGCGCCGCGCCGGCCCGAGGATCTGAACAACCACGAGGCGGTGATCTACGGCGCCGAGACCTGGCGATTTCTCGAGGGCCGCAAGGGCATCTCGATCCGGCCGGAGGGCCGGGTGCGCATCGACAACGGCCACGCCATCGTCGAGGCGGTGAAGGCCGGGCTGGGGATCGGCATGGCCCCCACCTTCCTGGTGGGGCCGGCGATCGATTCCGGCGCGGTCGTGCCGCTTCTGCTGGACTTTCCGATGCCGGAGGCCGGGCTCTACGTGGTGCGGCCGCCGCCGGCCGGGCACATGCCGGCCAAGGTGCGGGCCCTGACCGAACTGCTGCTCGAACGGTTTGGCGGTGAGCCCTACTGGGACGCCTGCTACGCGCGGCGGGCGACGGAGATGGGCGGCGCAAAAAAATAGGGCGGCTCCCTCAGGAGCCGCCCCAGTCATCGTTCTCGAGGGGGAAGAACCTCTAGAACTTCTTGGTGACGCCCAGCTTGTAGTACCGGCCCAGCGGGTTCGCCGTGAACGGGTCGTAGCTGAGGTCAAGACGCGCGAACGGCGGGTCTTGGTCGAACACGTTGATCACCGAGGCGGTCAGCGTCGTGTCCCAGGGCAGGAAGACGCGGTAGGCCACATCGTTGGTGATGAAGGCGTCGATCTTGCGGCCGTTCTGGTTGGTCGCGAAGGTCGAGGTGCCGCCACGGGTGTCGAGCATGTCGTCGATGTACCGGACGGTCCAACGGACGTTGTGTTCGCCACGGCTGTATTCGGCGAAGGCGCTGCCCTTCCACTGCGGCTGCGAGCCGTAGCCGAGGTAGTCCATCGTGCCGACGTAGTCGGTTTCCTTGGCGGTGACGATGCCCTCGATCTTGGTCTCGGCGACCAGGAATTCGAGGACGTAGGTCAGTTCGGCGCCGAAGTTCAGGTCGCCACCCCAGACGTCGCGCTGGGTGTAGTTCGCCGAGAAGTCGAGGCCGCTGGTCTTAATGTCCGAGCCGTTGACGTAGTAGTGCTTGATCCGGTTGATCGTGTTCGGGGCGCAGGCGCCCGTGAACGTCATTCGGGCCTGCAGCGCGGCGTAGGCCGGGTTGCCGCAGTTGTTCGGCAGGGTCAGCGAGGCGCCGTTCGGGAAGATCGCGTTGACGATCTGCGAGCCGCTCTCGTTGTTGATCGGGCCGGTGAAGTCGAAGCTCCAGTAGTCGAGGGTGGCGCGGAAGTCGCCCACTTCGAACAGAGCGCCGAGGTTGATGGTGGTGGCCTCTTCCGGCTCCAGGTTCGCGTTGCCCCACAGGTCGAAGGCGCGATAGCCGCCGGCCGCCGTGGTGTAGGAGAGGTTGGTCACCGCGGTGTTGGCGATCTGGGTTTGCGGCGGGGCGCGGAAGGTCGTGCCGGCCGAGGCGCGGAACGCCAGCCAGTCAGTCGCTTGCCACTTCAGAGCCGCCTTCGGGTTGGTGGTGGCGCCGATGTTGCCGCCGTAGTCCTCGTAGCGGATCGCCAGGGTGCCGGTCAGGCTGTCGGTGAACGGCATTTGGAATTCGGCGAAGGCCGCGCCGACCGAGTAGTCGAGGTCGAAGTCAGCCAGGGCGCCGAAGAAGCTGAAGGGGCCGTTCTGCGCGATGCAGGTGGCGCCCGGGTTCACCGACGAGTCGGGGCAGGGGCTCGACGCGATGTTGGTGTCGTCGTTGTTCTGACGCTCCACGCCGCTCCAGCGGTATTGACCACCGGCGGCCCAGGCCAGCGGGCCGGCGCCGAAGTCGACAGCAGCGACTTCACCGTTGAAGACCAGGTCGGCGTTGAAGATCCGCGAGCGGTTCGTGTAGCCGTAGTCGGCGAAGATGTAGTCGAGAACTTCGCGGCCGTTGGCCGTCGAGGCGACGTAGCCCGGGTTGACGCGGCCATCGACCACGTTGCCGGAGGCGCCGGTCGAGAACGGGTTGAACCAGAGGCAGCCGTTCTGACCCGGGGTGTTGCCGGTGCAGTTGTCACCGCCCAGACCGACCAGGGCCCGTTGCAGCTTGGCGACCAGGATGTCCGGGGTGGCGACCTCGGAGGTCGAGTCCATGTAGGTCAGGGCCGCGTCCCAGCCGATCCCGCCGGCGAGGTCGAACTCGCCCTTCAGGCCGGCCGAAACCCGGTAGGTCTCGAAGTAGCGCTTGTCGTGCTTGGCGGCGCCGCCGAACAGGTCGTTGCCGCCCGCGCCGATCGGACGCCAGGCGATGGTGGTGAACAGGCCGTTGGCGCCGGCCGAGGCGGCTTGAGCGCCGGTCAGCTGGCCGGTCGAGATCAGCGCCTGCAGGCCGGGGTTGGCGCCGGCGACGAAGAAGCCGTTGCCCTGCACCTTGCCGGTGACGGCCGAGGACGGGAAGTTGTTCGGCGGATAGGACGGCGAGGAGTGCTCGGCCTGCACGTCGTGGGCCGCGTACAGCAGCTCGGCGTGGAACTTGGTCTTCTCGGTGAGGTCGAAGTTGATCTCGCCGTACAGTTGGTAGTGCTCTTCGTCTTCAATCAGGTTGTTGAAGCCGATGAACTGGAACTGGCAGCCGCTGGTGGTGGGCGGGCCCGAGATGACCGAGCAAGCCGGGTCCATCAACGGGTTGGTGTAGGACAGGCCGCCGTTGGTGCTGGACAGATAGAGGCCCGGGTTGCCGAAGGTCGACCAGCCGCCTTGCGGGTTGTCGGTCAGTTCACGGATCGCGAAGTCGCGTTCGGTCACCGGCAGCTGGGTGCGCTTGCGGTAGCCGGCGCTCAGCAGGATGTCGCCACGCTCGCCCTGCCAGCCGTAGACGGCGCTCAGGGTGTAGTCGCCGTCGGTGCCGTCGATGTACGAGTAGTTGCCCGAGACTTCGAGGCCCGAGAAGTTCTTGCGGGTGATGAAGTTCACGACGCCGCCGACGGCGTCCGAGCCGTAGGTGGCGGCCGCGCCGTCCTTCAGCACTTCCACGCGGCCGATCGCGGCCGACGGGATCATGTTGGTGTCGACATAGATCGCGCCGGGCGAGGTCGACATGCGGCGGCCGTTCATCAGCACCAGGGTGCGCTGGGCGCCCAGGCCGCGGAGGTTGACGTTGCCCGAACCGGTCGACTGGGCGGCGGCGAATTGGTTGGCTTCACCCAGGACGCCCGAGACGGCCGGGATGGACTTCAGCAGGTCGACCGTGCTCGGCGAGCCTTGCTTCTGCATTTCGTCGGAGCCGATCACGTTGACCGGCAGGGCGGCGTCTTCAGGCGTGCCGGCGATGAAGGAGCCGGTGACGACGACTTCTTCGACCGCGGTCGCATCCTCTTGAGCATTGGCCGGGGCGGCGACGCCCATCACGGCCAGGAGCGCAAGTGAGGAGGCTCCGGCGAGGTATCTACAATGCAGCATACGTTTCCCCAAATATAACTACGTTATCTGCCGGGTTGGAGCGGCAGATTGCGGCCGGCAAAAAGCGCTCTGCACTCCGCAACGCAAGTTGCATTTCTGTCATCGCAAGAAAAACGCCGGTATATTGTCGAAATTCCGCTTCCGTAACGGAAAAACGGCGTTCGAAATTTTGCCGGGATTGTAAAAACGTACTGGAAATTCGAAAATATGGGCAAATTTGCTAAATAATTCAGTCCGCAGATTTGGCGCACCTGTCGAATTGACAGTCACGCTCATTAGTGTCGCTTCGGCGCCACAGCCCTGCGAGTAAATTTTGTAGGATTAGGTATGTTGGCTGGGCCGTACAAAAACGGCGTTCGGTAACGAATCCCTAGTAGCCGCCAGGGTTCTTTTGCGAGTCGATTAGTTTGAGGCAGCGGTAGGTAGAGCCAGCAGTTCCAGGATCGACGCCAGGTAGGCGTCGGCGTTGGCGCGGGCGGCGGGGACGCCGCTGACGCCGCTGGCCTCCAGCTGGGCGAAGCCGCCGCCGACCGCGAACAGGGTGCGGAAGGCTTCCTTCTCGATCAGCGGCGTCGGCAGGATTTCGATTTCGCAGTTGCGCAGCTGCTCGACCACTTCGCGCAGGGAGCGCGGGCGCAGGGCGGCCGGCACGCGGGTCAGCAGGGCGCGGTGGGGCAGGGGCCGTCCGGCCCGTTTGCCGAACTGGCTGACCATCTCGGCGGCCTTGATGGCCTGGATAGCTTCCAGTTGCGAGGCGGCCAGCGGCGTCACCACCAGGTCGAGCCGCATGGTGGTGAAGGCCATGGCCCCGCGGATCGAGCCCTCGGTGTCGAGGATCAGCCAGTCGGGCTGCTTGCGCTGGGCCTCGCGCAGGGCGTCGCGCATGTCCTCCATGGTCGGCGCCGGGTGGACGCTGACCTTGTCGGGCCGACCCGGTAGCGAGGCCCAGTGGACCAGCGGCTTGTTGGGGTCGGAATCGATCATCGCCACGCGCTTGCCCAGTTGGGACAAGCCGAGCGCAAGCAGGAGCGCGGCGGTTGTTTTACCCGCGCCACCCTTCGGGTTCACAAAGGCGACTGTCGGCAAGCAGAGTTCTCTTTGAGACGCCCCCCGCCGGGACGAGCTCTTAACCATAGCGGTCCGCGCCCGAACTATCGAGCCGCTATGGGGCGTTAGATTGTCCTAGGGCGCGCTTTCTTCCCAAGCTCCACCATGGGGTGGACCCGCGGCGGCCGCTCAGCGGATGACGCTGTCGTCCGTAGCGGGGCTCTGCGGCGCCTGGGCGACGGGCGCCTCGGGTGGTGGCGCGTCGATGCCGGCGGTAGGATCGAAGGCCGCGCCCATCAGCTTGGCGCTCTTCTCCAGCCGCGTGGCCGTAGGCGCGCAGCGCACCGGCAGCGACCAGCTCATCCACTCCTGGGCGATGCGGGCCTGGGGCAGGTTGGCCGCGCCGGCCCAGACCGACTGGCCGCGCTTGATCTGCTCGGCGCCGATCGGGCCCAGCGGCCTGACCGAGGCGCGTTCAGCCGCGCCGATCGCGCGTTCGAACAGCTTCAGGTCCTTGCGGGCCTGCTTCTGCAGGTCGTCATAGACCTTCATGTCCGAGGCCAGGCTGCGGCCCGGCGGCCGGTAGGTGGTCTCGATCCGCGTCACCTCGGGCATGACCTGGTCGTGCAGGCCGAGGTAGCCGGTCAGCGCCCCGTGGCACCAGGAGACCAGGCCGTAGTCGTCGCGCGGCGCGCCGACCGGCCAGGGCAACTCGTCGGCCGCGGTCACAGCCGAGGGATCGGCGGGCGCGGCGGCCTGGTCGGCGGTGGCCATCAGGGCCAGGGCGATGAGAAGCGCGGACATGGAACCTCGTTGGAAGGTGGATCAGACGGCGGGCCCAAAACCCCCGCCCCCCGGGGTCTCGATCTCGATGACATCGCCGGCGGCGACATTAATTGAAAAACAGCCAGGCAGTTCCTTTACCGCGCCGTTCGCGCTGATCAAACGCTGAGCACCAGGCAAGGCGGGCCCGCCACCGGCGATTCCCTGGGGCGCATGCTCGCGCCGTGTGGAGAGCAGGGCCGCTTCCATCGGCGCCAGGAAGCGCACTCTGCGCCGCGCGCCTTCGCCGCCGGCCATGGCTCCCGCGCCAGCTGAGCCCTTGCGCATGGCGAACACTTCCATCCGCACCGGGAAGCGGCGCTCGAGGATCTCCGGGTCGGTCAGGCGCGAATTGGTCATATGGGTGTGGACCGCGCTGGTCCCGGCCCGGGCGGCCGTCGCTCCCGCCCCGCCGCAGATCGTCTCGTAGTATTGCCGCTGCTCGTCGCCGAAGGTGAAGTTGTTCATCGAGCCCTGGGCGTTGGCCATCACCCCCAGCGCCGCATAGAGCGCGTCGACCACGTGCTGGCTGGTCTCGACATTGCCGGCGACCACGGCCGCCGGATAGCGCGGGGCCAGCATCGAACCCTCACGGGTCAGGATCTTCAGCGGCTCCAGGCAGCCGGCGTTCAGCGGGATGTCGTCGTCGACCAGGCTGCGGAACACATAGAGGGCGGCGGCGTCGACGATGGCCGAGGGGGCGTTGAAGTTGGAGCCGAGCTGATCGGCGGACTCGCGGAAGTCCAGCACCGCCTCGCCGGCCGCGGCGTCCACCGTGGTGCGCACGACGATCTCGCCGCCGCCGTCCATCGGCACGCGGGCCTCGCCGTTGGTGAGCCTGCCGACTGCGCGACGCACCGAGGCCGCGGCGTTGGCCTGGACGAAGCCCATATAGGCCGCGACCGTGTCGCCGCCGTGGGTCTGGATCATCTGCTTCACGGCCGCGGCGCCGGCCTGGCAGGCGGCGATCTGCGCCTTGAGGTCGGCGATGTTGCGGTCGGGCGCGCGGGACGGATAGCGCCCGGCGGTCAGCGCGGCGCGCACCACGTCTTCGAGGAACGCGCCGCCGGTCATGATCGGCAGGGCGTCGAGCAGCACGCCTTCCTCCTCCAGGGTATGGGAGAAAGGCGGCATCGAACCGGGCTGGACGCCGCCGACATCGGCGTGGTGACCGCGGGCGGCGACGTAGAAGGCGGGGCGCTTATCGGTGGCGGCGACGAACACCGGCATGACCACGGTGATGTCGGGCAGGTGGGTGCCGCCGGCATAGGGGTTGTTGAGCGCGAAGGCGTCGCCGGGTTTGATGTCCGCGTGGCGGTCGCGCACGGCCCGCACGCTGGCCCCCATCGAGCCCAGATGCACCGGCATGTGCGGAGCGTTGGCGACCAGGCCGCCGTCCAGGTCGAACAGGGCGCAGGAGAAGTCGAGCCGCTCCTTGATGTTCACCGAGTGGGCGGTCCGCTCCAGGGCCGCGCCCATGGCCTCGGCGACGCCCATGAAGCGCTTGTTGAACAGTTCGAGGGTGACCGGGTCGGGCTTGTCGAGCGCCAGACGGGTGGTCTTGGCGCGACCGGCCTGATCGAGGCGGATCATGCCGTCGGGGCCGGGGGTGGCGACCCAGCCGGGCGTGAGCGCGATCTGGGTGTCGGCACGCACGATCAGCGCTGGGCCCTCGGCGCGGGTCAGGTCGGCGGCGGCGATCACCGGAGCGTCATGCCAGGCGCCGTGGAAAAACATGCGGGTCACAGAGCCGACGGCTGCTCCCCCGCTGGGGGAGCTGTCGGCCAGATGGCCGACTGAGGGGGACTTTGACTGGGAGCGGTCCCCCTCCGTCTCCTCGCTGCGCGGCGATCCACTTCCCCCAGCGGAGGAGGAACTATCGGCGGCATGGCTCACCGCCTCGGCTTCGACGGAGGCGATGACGATGGGCAAGGCCGCTTCGATGAAGCCGAACAGTCGCTTGTGGCCGGCCTCGAAGGCGGCGCGGACCTCGGCCAGCGGGCCGATGGCGACCGGCAGCTCGGCGTCGGCGCCCTCGTAGCGCAGACGCAGGATGCGGCGGATTTCGGAGGCCACCGCGCCCTGTTCGGCCAGGGCGGCGCGGGCCGCGGCCTCGGCGTCAAGCGCAGCGGCCTGCGCGCGGGCCAGGCCGTCGGCGTCCAGGACCGCGTCGAGGCCCACCTGGCGCAGGCTGGCGACCTCGGCCTGGCCGATGCCCCAGGCCGAGAGCACGCTGCCATAGCGCGGGCAGATCACCTGGGACGGACCCAGCGCCTGGGCGACCTCGCAGGCCACCTGGCCGGCGGCGCCGCCGAACGCGGTCAGGGCGTGGTCGCGCGGATCGAAGCCGCGCTCGGTGGAGATCCGGTCGGTGGCGCGGGCCATCTGCTCGACGGCGATGGCGACGAAGCCCTCGGCGGCCGCCTCGATGCTTTCGGCGCCCATGGCGTCGGCCAGCTTGGCGATCGCTGCGCGGGCGGCGGCCGGATCGAGCGGCGCATTGGCCTGGGGCCCGAAGATCGAGGGGAAGAAGCGCGGATCGAGCCGGCCCAGCACCAGGTTGGCGTCGGTCACGGTCGCTGGTCCGCCGCGGCCGTAGGCGGCCGGGCCGGGATTGGCCCCCGCGCTCTGCGGCCCAACTCGGGCGCGCAGGCCGTCGAAGGCCAGGATCGAGCCGCCGCCGGCGGCCACGGTCTCGACGTCCAGCATCGGACTGCGCAGCCTGACCCCGGCGATGCGGGCGCTGTCACGGCGCTCCAGCACCCCGGCGTAGCGGCAGACGTCGGTGGAGGTGCCGCCCATGTCGAAGCCCAGCGCCTGCTCGGCGCCGGCGATCTGGGCGGTGCGGGCGACCCCGACCACGCCGCCGGCCGGGCCGGAGACCACGGCGTCACGGCCGCGGAAGGCCTGGGCGCGGACCAATGCGCCGGCGGAGGTCATGAAGTAGAGCGGCGCGCCTTCGACCGCCCCGGCCACCCGCTCGACATAGGCCTGCAGGATCGGGGTCAGATAGGCGTCGGCGATCGTGGTCTCGGCCCGCGGCACGAAGCGGGGCAGGGGCGAGACCTCGTGGCTGAGGGCGACGAACTCGAAGCCGGCGGCCCTGGCCAGCGCGCCCGCGGCGAGCTCGTGGGCCGGGTTGAGGTCGGCGTGCAGGAAGGCGATCGCGGCGGAGGTGAAGCCCTGGGCGTGGGCGGCGGCCAATTTGGTTTTGAGATCGTCTGCGTCCAGCGCCTGGACTACGGCGCCGTCGGCGGCCAGCCGCTCAGCCGCCTCGATCACGCCGGAATAGAGCGGCTCGGGACGCACGATGTTGAGCGTGAACAGGTCGGGCCGCGACTGGTCGCCGATCACCAGGGCGTCGGCGAACCCGGTGGTGGTGACGAACAGGGTCTTGGCGCCGGCCCGCTCCAGCAGGGCGTTGGTGGCCACGGTGGTGCCCATCTTGATCGCCCCGACGCGGTCGGCGGGGAATGGCTCGCCCGGCTTGGCCCCCAGCACCCGGCGCATCGCCTCGACGGCGGCGTCCTCATAGGCGGGGGAGGCCGACAGCAGCTTCAGGGAGACTTCCTCCCCGTCGTCCGCGCGGGCGATCACGTCGGTGAAGGTGCCGCCGCGATCGATCCAGAAGCTCCACAGTCTGACCAAAACGTAACCTTCCCGGGGCGTGAGGCGCATTGTCAGGACCGACTCTCGGCCTTACAGCTTCGATACTCCCATGAGCTTCTGGCGCAACATTGCAGGGCTCGCAGTTCGACGGCCTGACGCCGGAGACTGCGCTGATTGTCCGGCCACCCGGCCGGGCGAGGACCCCGCCTTTTCCACCGCCGTCACGGCGCTGGGCGCGAAACTGGCCAAGGCCGACGGCCGGGCCAGCGTCGGCGAATTCGACGCCTTCGCGCAGGTGTTCCAGCCGGACGCCGCTTCCGAACGCAACATCCACCGGCTCTACGATCTAGCGCGCCAGACCACCCGCGGCTTCGAGAGCTATGCGCGGCGGCTGGCCAAGCGCTACGCCGGCTGCCCGACCCTGCTCGAGGACGTGCTCGACGGCCTGTTCCACATCGCCGCCGCCGACGGCGCGGTGACCCAGGACGAACTGGACTATCTGGAGCAGGTCTCCGACCTGTTCGGCTTCTCGCCGCTGGTGTTCCGCCGGCTCAAGGCCGTGCACCTGGGGATCGGCGCGGACGACCCCTACGGCGTGCTGTCGGTTCCACACGACGCCAGCGACGAGGACGTGCGCCGGGTCTGGAAGGCGGCGTTGTCGGAGGCCCACCCGGACCGTGCGCGGGCCCGCGGTCTGCCCAGCGAGTTCATCGAAGTGGCCGAAGCCAAATCCGCCGCCATCAACGCCGCCTTCGACGACATCATGCGCGAACGGCGGGCGATGGCGCTCGAAGGGGCGGCATGATGCCGCCACTTTCTGGTGTTTTTACGAGTTTGCGTTGACGGGCGGGATCGCCCGGCTGTTTTATTCGTTTAGCCGTAACAAGCGGCGCCCTTGAGGAAGCTCATGGTTCGCGAATTCGCCAGGAAGCACGGATCGGCCTTCAGCAGCATCGCTGCTATCGGAGGCACGATCGCCACCCTGGTCGCCGTCGCCGTCGGCGCGGTTCTGGCAGTCTTTTTCGCCGCCACCGTCGTGGTCGTGGCGGTGATGGCCTCGGCCCTTCTGGCCCTGGCCGGCTTTGCGCTGCGGGCCAAGCGCGCCCGCGCCCAGCGTCGTGATGACGGCGTGATCGAGGCTCGCCACCTGGGCGGCCATCACTGGGTCGCCTACGGCTGGAACGAGCGCAACGGGCGCTGATCCTTCGATCCTTCAGGCCTGAAGATGCAGGCGGCGTCGTCGCCGTCCTCGAGGCTACCTTCCATTCGACCTGGGCTCCGCAGCTGACCGCGACGGCGCTGGCCAAACGGCTGCAAGAGCAGCCGGGGCAGGCCTATGTCCGCGACAAGGGCCAGGCGTTCGTGGTGGCCGCGGAGGGCGAGGAGATCCTCGGCATGGTCCACTGGGACGGCGACTTCATCCACGCCCTGCATGTGCGCCCGGGGGCCCAGCGGCGCGGGGTCGGACGGGCTCTGCTGGCCCACGCCGAGGCCGCCATCGCCGCGGCCGGCCTGCCCCGCGTACGGCTGGAGACCGACACCTTCAACGCCCAGTCTCGAGCCTTCTATGCCGGGCTCGGCTACCGCGAGATCGACTCCTATCCGGACCATGAGTGGGACAGCGGCCTGACCACCCTGCTGCTGGAAAAGCCGCTTCACGCCTAATTATAGATAACGGCGTTCTCGAGTGGCTTGACTGCCTCTAGCCCGCGGCTGACCGTTCCGCCGGGGGCACGAGGGAGGCAAGGCATGGATGCGCGTCCGATTACCCCTGAGAAGATCATGGAGCTCGGCTGGGCGTTCTGGGGCTCGAAGACGCTGCTCAGCGCCGTCGAACTTGGAGTGTTCAGCGAACTTGCCGAAGGGGCGCTATCGCTCGACGACCTGACCAAGCGGTTGAATCTGCATCCGCGCTCGGCCCGGGACTTCTTCGACGCCTTGGTGGCGTTGGGCATGCTGGCGCGCGAGGACGGCCTCTACGCCAACACCGCCGAGACCGGGCTCTTTCTCGACAAGGCCAAGCCGACCTATGTCGGCGGCATCCTGGAGATGGCCAACTTCCGGCTCTACGGCTTCTGGAACGGCCTGACGGAAGGGCTGCGCAGCGGCGAACCGCAGAACGAGGCCAAGAACGGCGGCGAGGATCTGTTCGGTGTCATCTATTCCGACCCGGTGGTGCTGGAGAGCTTCCTGAAGGGCATGACCGGGGTCAGCCTGGGGGCGGCCCAGGCGATGGCCGGGCTGTTCCCCTGGAGCGAGGTGAAGTCCTTCGCCGACGTCGGCTGCGCGCAGGGCGGGGCGACGGTGCTGATCGCCGAAAGTCATCCGCACCTCCAGGCGATCGGCTACGACCTGGCGGCCGTGCAGCCCGTGTTCGAAGCCTATGCGAAGGCGCACGGCGTGGCCGATCGGGTCCGTTTCCAGGCCGGCGACTTCTTCGCCGAGCCGCTGCCCAGCGTCGACGTGATCATCATGGGCCACATCCTCCATGACTGGGACCTGGAGACAAAACGGGCGCTGCTGGCCAAGGCCTATGCCGCGCTGCCGCCGGGCGGGCGGCTGATCGTCTATGACGCGATCATCGACGACGAGCGGCGCGAGAACGCCTTCGGCCTGCTGATGAGCCTCAACATGCTGATCGAGACCCGCGGAGGCTTCGACTACACCGGCGCGGACTGCATCGGCTGGATGAAGGACGCCGGCTTCTCCGACGCCAAGGTCCAGCACCTGGTCGGCCCGGACTCGATGGTGATCGGGACCAAGTAGGTCAGTCCACCGGCGCCTTTTCATGCAGGCTCGACAGCAGGGCCGCGGCGCCGATGCCGGTTCCCTTCTGCGAGGGCGGGAAGTCGTGCAGGCTTTGGACGAACGCCTGGATAGGCCCGGCCAGGATCGGCATGATCCAGGACTTCTCCTTCATCCAGAGGAAGTGGCCGCCGGTCTCGGGGCTGCGCTCGAACGGATCGGCCTTGATATCGACGATCATGCCGCCTGAGAGCTTCTTGGCCGCCTCCAGCCACTTGTCCTTGATCGCCAGGTGCAGCTTCCACTCGTCGATGCGCAGGGCGGTGAGCTCGGTCTCGGCGAAGAAGAAGAACTCGCGGCGGCGGGACTTGCCCCCTGGTTGGGTCAGCATGTCGAGCTGGTCGTAGCCGTCGAGGTGGACCTTGTAGTCGACCCCGCCCACGGCCTTGCCCTTGAGCAACTCCTCCTTGACCTGGCGGTCGCCGGCGGCGGCGAGCAGGGTCGGTAGCCAGTCCTCGCTGGTCATCAGCCCGCCGGTCCAACTGCCGGCGGAGATATGGCCGGGCCACCGCGCCAGCATCGGTACGCGGAAGCCGCCGTCCCAGGTGGTGCCTTTCTCGCCGCGGAACGAGGCCGTGCCGGCCATCGGCCAATGGGCGAGGTTGATGCCGTTGTCGGAGGTGAGCAGGACGATGGTGTCGTCGGCGAGACCTTCATCGTCCAGCGCATCAAGCAGCTTGCCGATCAGGGCGTCGAGCTGGAGGACGGCGTCGAAGTAGGGCGTGTGCCCGCTTTTGCCCAGCCAGTCCTTGGAGACGTGGATCTGCTGGTGCATGCGCGAGGGGCAGTACCAGAGGAAGAACGGCGTGCCGTCGGCCTTCTGCTTCTTGACGTAGGAGATGGCGTCGTCGGCGAACTCGTCATCGATCGTGCCCATGCGGCTGCTGCTGAGCGGGCCCAGGTCCTCGATCTTCTGCTTGCCCACCCGGCCCCAGCGCGGATCCTCGGCGCCGTTGTCGACGGCGGTGGCCCAGCTGTGGATCATGTTGCGCGGCCGGCCAGGGAAGGTCTGGTCCTTCGGGAAATCCGGCTGCTCGGGCATCTCCATCATGTTGAGGTGATAGAGGAAGCCCTTGAACTCATCGAAGCCGTGGACGGTCGGTAGGAACTCGTTGCGGTCGCCCAGGTGGCTCTTGCCGAACAACGCCGTGGCGTAGCCGCGGTCCTTCAGCAGGGCGGCGATGGTGATGTCCTTGGCCTGGTGGCCGACCTTGCTGCCCGGCTGGCCGACCGAGGTGAGGCCGGTGCGGATCGGATACTGGCCGGTGATGAACGCCGCGCGCCCGGCGGTGCAACTCGGCTGGGCGTAGTAGTCGGAGACGATGATCCCCTCCTGCGCCAGACGGTCCATGTTCGGCGTGTGAACCGCGCCAAGTCCGCGGTGGTAGGCCGAGAGGTCCATCGGGGCCATGTCGTCGATCATGATGACGACGATGTTGGGGCTCTTGGCGGCCGGCATGCTGTTCCCTCACCCTGGCCTTGCGACAATTCCTGCGGCGCCATCGGGGCATGCGCGGTCGCCCGCCGCCATCGGGTCGATTCCGCAAGCCGCATGTCGGGACATCGGCGGCTTGCTGGAAAGTGCGTCGTGAATTCCTGCCGGTGAAACGGGCGGCTTGCCGGGGCGTGGCGGCGCCTCTAGGCTCGATTTCAAACAATCGTTGGGAGGAACGGCATGATCGGCGTGGTCGCGACCTTGAAGGTCCAGGACGGCAAGCAGGCGGAATTCGAGGCGATCTTCATCGACCTCGCCAAGCAGGTCCGCGCCAATGAGCCGGGCAACCTGGCCTATCAGCTGACCAAGAGCCGCACCGACCCGACGGTCTACAAGGTGCTGGAGCTCTACAAGGACGAGGACTCCCTGAAGGCTCACGGCGGCACCGACTACTTCAAGGCTGCCGGCGCCAAGATGGGCCCCTGCATGGGCGGCCGTCCGGAAGTCGAATACCTCGACGCCGTCGAGTAGCAGACACGGATCTCGCATTCTCCAAGGAAGACCTGGCCTTCCGAGACGAGATCCGGCCTTCGACGACGATATACGGGCCAAATTGACAAGGCGGGCCAGGTCCGCCGGCTTAGGCGACTGAACGCGCGTCGTTGCGCGGCAAAGATCCGGCCTCCTGTGTTCAAAGTTGAACCGCTCCGCAGCAGTGGCGCATACTAGAAGTGCAACCACAGCGGCGAGGCGTGAGGCAGCGCGTGACGGACGGCCCCTCCGACCGGTCAATCATCGAAGACCGCTATCGCGCGGTCTTCGACAACATGTCCGAGGGTTTCGTGGTCTGTGAGGCGATCCTCGGGGAAGACGGGCGCCTGGTGGACTATTGGATCCGCGAGGCCAACCCGGTGTTCCTGGGGCGCGTGCCGGGGGCCGAGGCCATCATCGGGCGGCGCCAATTGGAGGCGAGGCCGACCACCGATCCCCTTTGGATGAAGGCGTGCGGGCGCGCGCTCTCGGGCAAGACCGTCCAGTTCGAGTTCTGGGATGAGGAGGGCGGCCGCTGGTACGACGTCCACATGATGCGGCTGTCCGAACTGCAGTTCGGGCAGTTCTTCATTGATGTCACGGAGCGACACCGAGCCGCCGAGCGACAGGCCGAGCTCTTTCTCGATCTGAACCACCGCGTGAAGAACAACCTGGCCATCGCAGCGTCCCTGCTGGCCTTGCAGGCGAAAGCCGAAAGGCCGGAGGTCGCCGATGCGCTGACCAAGGCGGTGGACCGCATCAGCTCCATCAGTGAGCTGCACACGATGCTGTATCAGCAGGCGGCGCACGACTGGATCCAGCTGAAGCCATACCTGAGCGGACTGGTCGAGCGCCTGTCGTCCAGCCTGCTGGACGGCGACCGAGTGCGGATCGAGATCGACTGCGAGCCCGCGGAGGCGACGGCAGAGGAAGCTTTGAGCTTCGGCCTGATCATCAACGAGCTGGTCACGAATGCAGTCAAGCACGCCTTCCCGGACGCGCGGCGGGGCAGTGTCAGGGTCACTGCGCGGAACGGCCTCTCCGGGCTTGTTCTCCAGGTGAGCGACAACGGATGCGGCATGGCGGGCTCGCGGGCCGAAGGCCTGGGACTTCGTATCGTCAATACGCTTGCGGCCGATCTGGGGGCCGCGGTGTGGACGACGGGCGATTCCGGCACCGTCGTCGAACTACGCTGCACGCGTCATTCAACGGCAGGGAAACGGCCTGGATGACGGGAGTCAGTTGAAGGTCTGTGGGCGGCAGGGGCCGGAGCGCGGGAAATCCGCGCCCCGGCTTGGAGCCTAGAAGTTGGCGCGGGCGCGCACGTAGTAGTAGGCGCCGCTGAAGCCGTCCGGGGCGAGCGACGAGTAGGGGAAGAGCCCGTTCGTCGAGACCGTCGGATTGTCGAACTGATCGGGATAGGTGTCGAACAGGTTGTTGGCGCCGACCGCCAGGGTCAGATGATCGTTGACCTTGTAGGCGACGTCCAAATCCACCACCCACTGCTCCCCGAACTCCTGATCGAGAGTCGGATTGGCGTTGTCGGTGTAGCTGTAGGTTCCATAGCGCACGCCTCTCATCGAGGTCGTGAAGCTGTTCCAGGTGTGATCGGCGCTGAGCACGACCTTGGTTTCGGGAAGGCCCTTCTCGATGAGGCCGATGGCCTGGCGTCCGATCAGGGTCAGGCTGCCCACCGTGCCGCGGCGCACGGCTTGCACCTCGGTTTCGCCCCAGTTGAAGGCGGCCTGGAACTGGGTCGAGCCAGCCTGGCCCCAGTCGTGGGCGTAGTTGGCGACCACGTCGACGCCCTGCGTGCGGGTGTCGACGCCGTTGGTGAAGTAGCGCGCGCCGGCCGCCCCGCCAAAGCCGTTGGCGATGAGGATCGCCTGGACGGCTGGGCCGAGCAGGTTCTCGCTCAGCACGATGCGGTCGTCGATGTCGATCCGGTAGTAGTCGACGGAGAGGTCGAAACCGCTGGCGGGCGTCAGGACCAGGCCGGCGCTGTAGTTGACCGAGGTTTCAGCCCTGAGCGGAGTCGCGCCAAGCGCGACCGCGGCGGGCGCGCCGACCGGCAGCTGCTTGATGTCCGCGGCCAGGCGGACCGGCGGCGTGCCGACCGTGACGAAGGTGGTCTCGGTGGTCGCATAGCGTTGCTGGCCAAGGGTCGGGGCGCGGAAGCCGGTGCTGGCGGTGGCGCGCACCGCCAGCCAGTCGGCCAGCTCATAGCGGCCGCTGATCTTGCCCGTCGCCTTCGAGCCGAAGTCCGAATAGTCCTCGTAGCGGAAGGCCAGGTTGGTCTGCAGGCGGCTGGTCAGATCCGCCTCAAGGCTGGTGTAGGCGCTCCAGGCGTTGCGATCGAGCGAGCCGGCGTCGCTCGGTTGGAAGCCGGGGAAGCCCTGCGATCCGGGCGTCGTCGCCTGGCCGGCGTTGGGTCCGTCCAGCACCGGCACGCCGCCGTTGCGATAGGAGTTCGGTTCGCCGGCGCGGACCGTATATTTCTCCCAGCGATAGCCGAGGCCCGCCGCGAAGGTCAGCGGAGAGGCCAGGCCGCCGACGGCGAAGTCGCGGACCGTATCCAGATTGACGCCGCCTTCTTCGTTCTGCAGCCCGCCGGCGTCGAACTCCGTGGGGCTGGCAGTCCCGAGCGTGGCGTTGACGCTATTGAAGACCTCGAAGTCGATGGTGTTGCGCGCGTAGCTGGCTGACAGATCGACGTCGCCGAAGATCGAGCCCTCATGGCGCAGGCCGCCCTGGAAGGAATAGTCCTGCCCCAGGATGTCCAGGCCGGGCAGGAAGCCGTCCGGATAGAACGCGCGCAAATTGTTGTTGTCATTGGCGCGGCGGTAGTTGCCCTGTGAGCCGACCTTCTGGTCCTGGAAGTTGCCGAACGCATAGAAGGTCAGGCTGTCGGAGAGCGGCGCCTCGCTGTTGAGGAACAGGTTGAGCTGCGCCTGCTTCGGATCGCCCAGCCGATGGGTGTAGCGGTTGATGGTCGCCTCGCGCGGGTCGCCAGGGAAATACTGGGCCCGGGTGTCGGGGCCGGCGCGGTTGGTGCGGTCGCGCAGCACGTATTGGCCGCTCAGCCGGACGAAACCGTCATTGGCCAGAGGGATGCCGACGGTTCCGTTGAAATCGCCGGTCTGCCCGTCGCCCGCGTCACGCTTGCCATACAGAACCGATCCGAACCCGCCTTCGGGCGTGTCGTTGAGGACGATGTTGATGACCCCGGCGATGGCGTCCGAGCCGTATTGGGCCGAGGCCCCGTCGCGCAGCACTTCGATGCGCTTGATGGCGCTGAGCGGGATGGTGTTGAGGTCGACGGGGTTTGAGCCCCGGCCGTTGGTCGGCTTGATGTTCACCTGGGCGGTGCGGTGCCAGCGCTTGCCATTCACCAGCACCAGGGTCTGGTCCGGGGAGAGCCCGCGCAGGGTCGCGGGGCGGTAGGCCGCGGTGGCGTCATTGCCGGAGACGCGCGGGAAGGTGAACGAGGGCGCGAGCGATTGCAGCACTCCGTTCAGATCGGTCTGGCCGGTGGCGGCCAGGCGCTCGGCCGTGAACACGTCGACAGGCGCGACCGCAGTCAGCGCAGTCTGCTCGGCGCGGCGCGATCCGACCACGACGACTTCGTCCAGCGCCCCCGCGTCATCGGCATGAGCAAGGCCTGCGCTCAGCGCGCTGACCGAGGTCGCGACCAGCAGGGCGAAGCGCCGGAAACGGCGCGAATTGGTATCAGACATTTGGAGTACCCCCGAACAAAGCGGCGGGATCCGAACTGGAATCTCCCGTCGCGCACCTGCGCCCTATGGCGGCGCTTTTCGGGTTCCCCCCTACGGCGAGGCGGGCGAAAAGTTCGAAACAAGATAATTTCTATCGGAATTAGAATTTCTATTAGATGTGAATTACCTATCCCCTATTGCTAAAGGCGCAGTGAAATTCCTATTGATCGGGTCGTAAATAGCCCTGCTTGGAGGGCTTGGAGATCAAGTCATGACGGTCAGCCTGAGTTCTCGCGCACAGCGCTATCTGGAAGTTGCGAACAGGCTTCATGAAATCGAGCTGTCCGGACAGCCCGAAGCCGAGCGCCTGTCGGCCATCAAGCCCCTGCTCACCGAGCTTGCCGCGCAGCAGGATCTGTTCCCGGTGAAGGCGTTCCCGCGGGCCCCCGGGACCCCCGGCGGCCTGTTCCGGCTGGTGGAATTCGCCGACCAGCGTGGCGCGCTCTACATGTCGCTGGGCTACACCGGCAGAATCAATCCGCCCCATACCCACGCCTCCTGGGCGTTGGTCGCCGGCGTGTCCGGCGGGGTCGAGCACAACGTCATCTATGATCGGGTCGACGACGGCTCGATCGACGGCGAAGCCGAGCTTCGGCTGCGCGAGGAGATCCCGGTCGGGCCCGGCCAGATCGGGGTGGTGGAAACCGGCCAGTACCACACGATCGAGGTCGTCAGCGACGAGCCCGTGCTTCACCTGCACGCCTATGGCCACGCGGTGGACGCGCCCGGCTACAGCCTCCCGGCCTTCGACAGCCCCGAGAGCAAGACCTACAAGCTCCGGACCTCCGGCGCCTTCCAGCCGCCGCTGGCGGTCGCAACCCTGGACGAGGCGGCCGACGATGTCGCCGCCGGCCGCGCGATCCTGGTGTCCTCGGGCGCGCCCGTTCTTTCCGGCCCATTCGCGCTGCAGGCCGATGCGGGCAACGTCACCGAACTCTTGAACGACGCCGACGCTCCCACGACCGCGCCGGTGGTTGTCGTTGGCGATGAGGAGCAGGCCCTGGCGGTCGCCAAGGCGCTCTACGCCGCCGGCCGTCCGCTGGTCTTCCGGCTCGCCGCCTGATGTGGATGCAGCGCCTCGTCGCCCTGGCGGTCGGCGCTGCGGCGCTACTGTCGGCTTCCAGCGCGTCCGCGGGCGCGCTGGAGCGGATGGCCGCGCGTGGGGAGCTGCGGGTCTGCACGTCCAGCGACGTGAAACCCGTGGCCTTCCTGTCTCCAACCGGCGAGATGCAGGGTTTCCTGCCCTCCCTCGTGGTGGATCTGAACGACAAGCTCTCGGCCAAGCTCGGCAAGCCGTTGAAGCTCGAAATCGTCCGGATCACGCCGATGAACCGGATCGAGTTCCTCAACCAGGGGCGCTGCGACGTGCTGCTCGCGGCGTTCCTCGACACCCCGGCCCGGCGCAAGGTGGTCGATTTCGTCGAGCCCGGTTTCTACGCCTCGCGGGCGGCGCTGCTCGCCCCGCATGGCCATGGCCTGAAGACCTGGTCGGACCTGCGCGGCCGAACGGTCTGCGCGCCGGCGACCTCGGCCTGGGTGCGCCCCTATGAAGAGCGTTACGGCATCCGTTTCGCCTCCTATCCGACCACGCAGGAATCCAAGCTGGCGGCCCTGAAGGGGCTCTGCAGCGGCCTGATGATGGACGACGTGATCGCCGACTCGATGGTCGCAAGCGGCGTTGCGCCAGGCTTTGAATCCGCGCTGCCGCCCCAGGACGCCTTCGCCTGGGGCATTGCGGTGCGCAAGGGCGAGCCCGAGTTCAAGGCGGCGCTGTCGACCATCGTCACGGGCTGGCACGCCTCGGGCCTGGTGCTTGAGCTCGAGCGCCGCTGGGGCCTGAAGGCCAACCCCTTCGCCCACGGCCTTGGCCAGCCGGCGCAGGCCGCCAGCGCGCCTGGCGACGGCCTGCGTTCCTGGCTGACCGCCCGAGGCGTGAACCTCAGCTTCGTCTGGGACCGCGCCGACCGCGCCCGTCTGGTCACCGGCCTTGGCCAGACCCTCCTGCTCGCGGCGGTGGCGATCCCAGGCGCGCTGGCGGTGGGGGTGCTGGCGGTCTGGCTCGGGCGGCTGAACGGCCTCGCCGCGCGTCTAGTCGGCGGCTATGTCGCCGTGGTGCGCGCGACGCCCGTGCTGGCGCAGCTCTATATCCTCTATTTCGGCGTCGGCTCCCTGCTCGGGATCGGAAACGGCGGGGGAGGGGCAGCCCCGTTCCTCTACGCCGCCGCCGCCTTGGCCTTGCACTACGGCGCGCTCTGCGCCGACGCCCTGCGAGGGGCCATCGACACGGTGTCGGGACCGTTGCGCGAAGCCGCGGCCTCGCTCGGTCTGACGACGCGCCAGCAGTTTGTCCGAGTGATCCTTCCCCTGGGCGTTCGGGTGGCGTTCCCCGCGATCGGCAACATCGCCGTCCAGGTCCTGAAGACCACGACGGTGGCCTACGCCATCGCCGTGCCTGAGCTGCTCTACGCCGCCAACCGCATCTGGGCCGACAACGCCAATGCGCCCGAGACCATGGCGGCTCTGTTCATCCTGTTCCTCGGCCTGGCGGGCGGGCTGACCGTGCTGCTGCGATCGGTCGAACGACGCATCGCCGTCCCCGGGTTCGCCAATGTCCGCTGAGCGCCTCGATCTCCGTCTGGTGGCCGTTGGGACCGGAGGCGTCGGAGTCATCCTGACCGCCGGGCTGGTTCTGAATGCGGGCTGGCGTCCCGATGAGTCCGGCATCCTGGCCCTGCTGTTGCGCTGGACCCCGCACCTGGTCCACGCCTACGGCGCCAACCTCGGCATGGGAACGGCGGCGATGATCATCGCCACCCTCGCGGGCGGCGCTCTTGGCCTGCTGCTGACCAGTCGCCCGGCGCTGGCGCGCCCGGCCCTTTGGCTGACGCTTGGGCTCCGCAACCTGCCCTGGCTCGCGGTCATATTCTTCGTGATGTACCTGACGCCCTTCGAGATCCAGGTCGGCGGCAAGTACGTGCCGGTCCCGGGCTGGGCCAAGACGATCTTCGGCCTGGCGCTGCCGGCCTGCGGCTACGTCGCCGAGATCGTCCGTGGGGGCGTCGCCTCGGTCGCCACCGCGCAATGGGAGGCGGCAGCGTCTCTCGGCCTGGGCCGCTGGCAGACGCTGACGCGGGTCATCCTGCCCATCGCCCTGCGCCGCATGACCCCGCCGTGGATCAACATGCTCTGCACGGTGATGCTCGCCACCTCGCTCGGCAGCGTGGTCGGCGTCGAAGAACTGCTGATGGCGGTCCAGGACCTGATCGCCTCCGAGACACGCCAGGACGTCGCCTTCTGGGCCTACGCCTACGCGATGGGGCTCTTCTTTCTGACCATCCAGCCGGCGGCGCTCGTGTCCCGGCGACTTGAACGCCGATGGAGGGACTCATGAGTCTTGCTCTCGCCGCCGCTACCGATCCCGCGATCAAGATCCGGGGCGTCTCCAAGCGCTTCGGAGATGTCCAGGTGCTCGACAGCGTCGACCTCGATGTCGAGCCGGGCGAGATTGCGTGCCTGATCGGGCCGTCCGGTTCGGGCAAGTCGACGCTTCTGCGCTGCATCAACGCCTTGGCGCCCGTGGACGCCGGATCGGTGGTGGTCGGCGGCGTCGATGTCGCCGCGCGCGGCGCCGACGTGGTGGCGCTGCGCCGCCGGGTCGGGGTCGTGTTCCAGAGCTACAATCTCTTCCCGCACCTGACGGTGCTGGAGAACATCCTGCTGGGCCCCACCGTGGCCTTGCGGCTGCCCCGTACGCAGGCGCTGGAGAGGGCGCAGGCGCTGCTTGAACGCGTGCGGCTTGGCCACAAGGCCAACGCCTATCCGGCCGAGCTCTCGGGCGGCCAGCAGCAGCGGGTCGCGATCGCTCGCAGCCTGGCGATGCAGCCCGAGGTGATGATGTTCGACGAGGTCACGGCGGCCCTAGATCCTGAAATGGTCAAGGAGGTCCTGCAGACCATCCGCGACGTCGCCGCCGCCGGCATGACCTGCATCATCGTCACCCACGAGCTGCGGTTTGCGCGCGAGATCGGCGACAGCATCCATGTGCTGGTCGACGGCAAGATCGTCGAGTCCGGCTCCCCCGCCAAGATTTTCCAACAGCCCGCGACCGCCGAGACCCGGCGGTTCCTGGACAAGATGCTTTGAGTGAAGGCGTACGCCGATGAGTGCGAAACATAGGGACAATTCGACGCTCGGGGAGGCCACGCGGCTGACCCGGGTAGGGCGCAATCCGGCGCTCCATGCCGGTGCGGTGAACACCCCAGTCTACCGGGCCTCGACCTTCGTGTGGGAGAGCGTCGCCGAACAGGAAGACTTCGGACGGCGGATGGCCGATCCGGCCGACCACGTCATCCCTTACGGCCGGCTGGGCAATCCGACCACCCAGGCGTTGGAAGACGCAGTGGCCGAACTGGAAGGCGGCTTCCGCGGCCTGATCGCGCCCTCCGGCCTTGCCGCGATCTCCGGGGCGCTGCTGGCCTCGCTGGAGGCGGGCGATCACGCGCTGATCGTCGATAGCTGCTACTGGAACACCCGCAAGTTCTGCGACCTGGTGCTTAAGCGCGCCGGGATCGAGGTGACCTATTACGACCCGACGATCGGGGCGGGGATCGCCGCGCTGATCCGTCCCAACACCAAGGTCGTCTATGTGGAGTCGCCCGGCTCCCAGACCTTCGAGATCCAGGACGTGCCGGCGATCGCCGGGGCCGCGCACAAGGCCGGCGCCATCGTCATCCTCGACAACACCTGGGCCACGCCGCTCTACTTCAAGCCGTTCGAGCACGGCGTCGACATCTCGATCCAGGCGGCGACCAAGTACATCGTCGGCCATTCCGACGCGATGCTGGGTCTGATCACGACCACCAGGGAGCTCTACATCCCGACCCGGACCGTGGTCCGCCAACTCGGCTACACCGCGGGCGGCGACGACGCCTATCTGGGCCTGCGCGGGCTGCGCACGCTCGATGTTCGCCTGCAGCGGCACTTCGAGAACGGCGTCCAGGTGGCCGAGTGGCTGCAGGGCCGGCGCGAGGTCGCCCAGGTCCTGCATCCGGCCCTGTCGAGCTTCCCCGGTCATACGATCTGGAAGCGCGATTTCACTGGCGCCTCTGGCCTGTTCTCCATCGTTCTGAAGGACTTCCCCAAGCCGGCGATCGACGCCTTCATGGATGGTCTCGAGCTCTTCGGCATGGGCGCGAGCTGGGGCGGTTATGAGAGCCTGATCAAGCGCGAGGCCCTGCAGCGCACCACCGGCCAACTGCCGGACGGCGTGGTCCTGCGCCTGCACGTCGGGCTCGAGAGCCCCGACGACCTGATACGCGACCTGGCCGCCGGCCTCGATCGCCTTTCGCGCTATAGCGAGGCCGCATGACCAAATTGACCGATTGGCACGCTCACATCCTCCCGACCGAACTGGTCGAGGCGCTGGAGGCGCGCGATCTTCCTCCGCTGGTCGCTCCGGCCAACGGTGGCGGGCGTGGATTGGTGACCCGCAAGAATGCTCAGGCGCTGTCGTCAGCGCCCAGCCTGTTCTCGCCGGACTTGAGGTTGGAAGAACTCGACGCCGCCGGGATCGACGTCCAGGTGCTTTCGGTGCCCGGGATGATGGGCATCGACACCGCGCCGCGGGACGCCGTCGGTGATCTGGTGAGCCGCACCAATCTTGGCCTCTCGCGGATCGTCGCGACCCATCCGACGCGCTTCCGCGCTCTGGCCTCGGTTCCGCTGCACGATCCCGATCTGGCGGCCCGCGTCCTGGCGCACGCCATCGACGAACTGGGCCATATCGGCGCGATCTTGCCGGTGGACGCCTTTCTGACGCCGGAGGCAGGCGCGCGGTTCGCCGTCCTGCTGGCCGCTGCGCAGGCTCGCAAGGCGCACATCTTCGTCCATCCTGGTCCTTTGCCGGATGCGCCGACCAAGCCCGGTCCGGCCACGCCCCTGGAGCGGCTGCGCGAAGGCGTGACCGGCATCCAGAACGGCCTGACCGAGGCGGCGATCACGCTCGAGTTCTCCGATCTTCTCGATCCCTATCCTGACGTCGTGGTGCAGGTGGCCAATCTGGGCGGAGCGCTGGCCTACTATCAGGGGCGGTGGGCGCATACCGAGCACCGGCTCTTCCCGGACCGGCCCAGTTGGGATGGAAGCTTGCGCCGGATCCTGGTGGACACCGGTTCGCTGGGAGCCAGAGCCATCGGCTTCGCCGTAGAAGTCTTCGGACCCGACCGGCTGCTGTTCGGCACCGACGCGCCGATCTACTCGCAGGCGGAAGGAGCTGAGGCGTTCCGTACCGCCTTGGGCTTGGCCGCCGCCAAGATCCCGGAGCTGGCCTGATGACCGCGCTTACCAAGATCTGGTCGCGGCGCAGCTCGTCGAGCGCGCAGAAGGTGTTCTGGGCGCTGGAGGAACTGGGCGTTCCCTATGAGCAGATCGACGCCGGGCGCAGTTTCGGCGTCGTCGGGGATCAGGCCTATCTGGACAAGAACCCGAACGGGCTGGTCCCGACCCTGGAAGAGCCCGACGGCTTCGTGCTGTGGGAGTCCAACGCCATTGTTCGGTATCTCGCCGCCAAGTACGGCGAGGGGAGCCTGTGGCCTGACGACCTGCAGCGCCGCGCCGACGCCGACCGCTGGATGGATTGGACCACCACCACCGCGATCCCCGCGATCAACCCGCTGTTCGGCAAGCTGGTGCTGCATCCCAGCCCGGCTACGACGCAGGCGGAGATCGAAGGCCATATCCAGGCTTCCGAGTCGGTCCTGAAGCGCCTGGCGATTACGCTCGAACGCAGGCCCTATGTTGCTGGAGACAGCCTCACGGTCGGCGATATCCCGCTCGGCATGATCATCAATCGATGGTTCACGCTGCCGATCGCGCGCCCCTCGCTGCCGGTCATCGAGGCCTATCACCGGCGACTGTCCGAGCGGCCGGCCTATCTGCGCAACGTCGTCGGGGCGCCGCCTGTCGTCTGAGAAAGCATGACCGCAGGCGACAACGGCCACATTGGTCGGTCCGCGGTGCGGCCGCGGACCGACAACAGCCGCAGCTACTCCGCCGCCAGGGCCCGGGCATCCTGCCATCGATGCGCGGGGGCGGGCAGGCCGAGGTGGCCGCGCAAAGTGTCGTGCTCATATTCGGTCCGGAACAGACCCTTGGCCTGCAGCAGCGGAACGACCTCTTCGCGGAAACGGGCGAAGTCGCCGGGCCTGGTCACCCGCAGGATGAAGCCGTCGCAGGCGCGCCCCTCGAACCAGCGCTCGATCTCGTCGGCGATGGTCTGGGGCGAGCCGACGAAGTCGGACTTCCAGCCTGCGAACCGCTCGGCCGTCTCCCGTAGCGTGAGGTTTTCCGCCGTCGCGATGCGCACGATGCGCTCGGCCCGTCCCTTGTAGCTGTTGAGGCTGAGGTTGCTGACGTCCGGGAACGGGCCGTCCAGCGGGTATTGCCGGAAGTCGTGATAGTTGAAGGCGCGGCCAAGTTCGACGAGCAGCTTGTCGATCTCGCGTCCGCCGAGCTGCGCCTGCGCCAGCGCCCGGGCTTCTTCGTCGGTGTCGGCGATGATCGGGGCGAGGCCGGGCAGGACGCTGATGTGATCGGGATTGCGCCCGAGCTCGACGGCGCGGGCCTTGAGGTCGGCGTAGTATTCCTGACCCTCCTCGAAGGTGTCGACGCCGGCGAACACGCCCTCGGCGATCCGCGCGCCCAGGTCGCGGCCCGCGCCGCTGACGCCGGCCTGGAAGATCACCGGCTGGCCTTGGGGCGAGCGGGAAAGGGCGAGCGGCCCGGCGACGGAATAGAACTTTCCCTTGTGGTCGAGGGCGTGCTGCTTGGTCTTGTCCAGGAAGACGCCAGCGCCCTTGTCACGCGGGAACGCGTCGTCCTCATAGCTGTCCCACAGGCCCTGCACGACATCGACGAACTCGCCGGCGCGCTCGTAGCGCTCGCCGTGCTCGTAGTGCTCCTCGCGGCCATAGTTGCGTGAGGCGCCTTCCAGACCGGTGGTCACGACGTTCCAGCCGGCGCGGCCGCCGCTGATGTGGTCCAGCGACCCGAACTGGCGCGCGACGTTGTACGGCTCCCAGTAGGAGGTCGTGAGGGTGCCGACGAGCCCGATCTTGGAGGTCGTGACCGCCAGGGCCGAGAGCAGGGTCAGCGGCTCCAGCCGGTTCAGGAAGTGCGGGGCGGTGTCGGGCGTGATGAACGGGCTGTCGACGATGAAGACCAGGTCGAACTTGGCGGCCTCCGCCAGACGCGCGTTATCGATGTACCAGTTGATGTCGATCGAAGCGTCGCCAGCCAGGTCCGGATCGCGCCAGCTGGTATGGTCGGTGCCCACCCCGGCAAGGATCGCCCCGAGTTTCAAACGGCGTGTCGACGGCTGGGTCACTTAGGCTCTCCTGAGATTGGAGGGCGACGCTACTGCCCGTGACGTTGTCGGAATAACGAGTTGTTTTTACTTGTATTATGAGCGCGCATTATCCGATGCGCGTCGATCGGGAGCGACCCCGATGTAAAGCCGAGCATTTCTTCTCAGGCGTCCAGATTATCTGCCCGCGGGGCGCCAGCCTTGGGTAGGAATCGCTCCGAAATCATGGAAGGTGGAGAAAAGCCAAGAAGCTGCGCGGAGGAGCGCCCGACCATGATGAAGTTGTATTCCGGGGACCTGAGCCCGTACTCGGCCCGCGTGCGCATGCAGATCTACGCCAAGGGCATTACCGACATCGCCATCGAACTTCCCGCCGGCTTCGGCATGCCGAAGTTTCGTGAGCAGTTTCCGATCGGCCGCATCCCGGTGCTCGATATCGACGGCGACATGATGCCGGAGTCCGAGGTGATCGCGGAGTATCTGGAGGCGGTCTATCCCGAGCCGTCGCTGCTCGGCGCCAATCCGCGCGAGACCGCCCACATCCGCACCATCGCCCGCATCGGCGACATCTACATCATGAACAACATGTTCATGCTCTCGAGCCAGCAGCGCGCCGACACGCGCAATCAAGGCGTCGTCGACTTGCTGGGCGGCCAGGTCGTGCGCAACATCAAGGCGCTGGACAGGATGATCGGCAAGGACGGCTTCGCCTGTTGCGGTCGCCTGACCATGGCTGACTGCGCCCTCGTGCCGGCGCTGTTCCTGGTCGAGAACGTGCTGCCGGGCGTCGGCGTCGACAATCCGATCCCGGCCAACGCCAATGTCGCCGCCTATTGGACCGCGATCCAGAAGAATGAACACGCGGCCAAGACCCTGGTGGAGCTGCATCGCGGCCTTGAGGAGCGCCGCGAGATGATCCGCAACGGCTCGTTCGCCAAACTGATGGCCGCGGCAGCCGCGGCAGCCGCGGCGGAGCGCTGACTTCGACGACTAGGTCGAGCAGGGGCGGCTCGCCAAGCGCCGGGCGAGCCCCCACATACCCACATCCGGGCGCGGATCGCCCGTCGCCTTTGGAGCTTCATCGTATGACCGCCGACTACACGCCGCCGAAGGTCTGGGCCTGGAACAAGGAAAACGGCGGGCGCTTCGCCAACATCAACCGGCCGATCGCCGGTCCGACCCACGACAAGGAACTGCCGGTCGGCCGCCATCCGCTGCAGCTCTACTCGCTGGCGACGCCCAACGGGGTGAAGGCGACCGTGATGCTGGAGGAGCTGCTGGCGCTAGGTCACCGCGGCGCGGAGTACGACGCCTGGCTGATCAATATCGGAACCGGTGACCAGTTCGGCAGCGGCTTCGTGGCGGCAAATCCCAATTCAAAGATCCCGGCCCTGGTCGACCGCAGCGGACCCGAGCCAATCCGGGTCTTCGAGTCTGGGGCGATCCTGGTCCATCTGGCCGAAAAATTCGGGGCGCTGCTGCCGACCGATCCGGCCAAGCGGGCCGAGACCATGTCCTGGCTCTTCTGGCAGATGGGCAGCGCGCCCTATCTGGGCGGCGGCTTTGGCCACTTCTACGCCTATGCGCCGATGAAGAACGAGTACGCCATCGACCGTTTTGCGATGGAGACCAAGCGGCAACTGGACGTGCTGGACCGGCAGCTGGCCGAGCGCGAGTACATCGCCGGTGACGAGTACACCGTGGCTGACATCGCGATCTGGCCCTGGTACGGCGGCCTGGCGAAGGGCGTGCTCTACGACGCCGGCGAGTTCCTGGCGGTGCACGAGTACAAGAACGTGAACCGCTGGGCCGACATGATCGCTGAGCGGCCGGCCGTAAAGCGCGGCCGCATGGTCAACCGCACCTGGGGCGAGCTCTCGACCCAGCTGCATGAGCGTCACGAGGCCAGCGACTTCGAGACCAAGACCGCCGACAAGCTGCAGCCGGCGGCCAGCTAGGCCACGAGCGGGATCGCGCCGCTGAGCATCGCGACGCCCAGCAGCACCAGGCAGATCAGCACCGCCCACTTCAGGGCGAAGCGCTGGGCGTCGGCGACATCGACGCCCAGCAGCCCGCAAGCCAGATAGATCGGCGCCAGCAGCGGGCTGAGCGAGTGCACGGGCTGGCCGATCAGCGAGGCCCTGGCGATCTCGGTCGGCGAGATCCCGAAGTTGGCTGCGGTGCTGGCGATCACCGGAACCACGCCGAAATAGTAGGCGTCGTTCGACATCACGAACGACAGCGGCATGCTGGTCAGGCCCGTGATCGGCGCCAGCAGCGGTCCGACGTTCGGCGGAATGACCGAGAGCGCCGCGCTGGCCATGGCGTCGGCAAGCCCGGCGCCGTTCAGGATGCCGGTGAAGGCGCCGGCCGCGAAGATCAGCACCACCACATTGACCACGCTATCGGCGTGCGCGGCGATGCGGGCCCGCTGCTCCTTCAGCCCCGGATAGTTCACGCTCACGGCGATGGCGAAGGCGCCCATCATCAGCGCCAGCAGCGGCGCAAGGCCTAGGATCATGCCGAGCACCAGACTGACAGTCAGGGCGAGGTTAAACCAGAAGAGCTTCGGTCTGCGCGCGCCGGGCGCGTCGTCGGCGTCCGGCGCGTAGGCGGCCGCCTCCTGCGCGATCTCGGATGGCGTCGGGGTGAGCGCCAGGCGGCGACGCTCGGAGCGGCCGAACACCAGAGCCAGGATGAAGACCGTGGCGAGCGCGACGATCACCGCCGGCAGCAGGGGAAAGAGGACGTCCCTAAGATCGGCATGCACGGCGCTGGCGGCCCTCGCCGAGGGGCCGCCCCAGGGCGTGAAGTTCATCAGCGAACTGCAGAGGGCCAGGATGGTGGCGAGGATCAGCGGGTTCATGCCGAGCCGCCGGTAGACGGGCAGCATCGCAGTGATGACGATCAGCGCCGTGGTCGTGCCGTCGCCGTCCAGCGACACCGCGGTCGCCAGGGTGGCGGTGCCTAGGGTGACCCGCACCGGGTCGTCGCCGACGCTGGTCAGCACCTTGCGCACCAGCGGATCGAACAGTCCGGCGTCCATCATGATGGCGAAGTAGAGGACCGCGAAGGCCAGCATCAGGGCGGTCGGCGCGACTTGCAGCACGCCCTTGATCATCATGTCCCCGAGCCCGGGGCCGGCCCCGGCGATCAGTCCGAACAGGATCGGCACGATCAGCAGCGCGGCGATCGCCGACAGCCTCTTAGTCATGATCAGGGTCATGAAGGTCACGACCATCAGCAGGCCGACAAGGGCCGGATCGAGCAGGGGGGCGGCGATCAAAGGCGGGCCTCCGCCGGGCGATCGCCGGCCGATGAATTTCGAGGGAAGGGCACGCCGCCAGACTGGCGCCCGGCGTCGCGATCGCTCACCGTGCGCCGGCGCGAAGAATCTCGGAGACCAGGACGTCGATGACGGGCAGACAGAAGGAGCGGGTCGAGGCGTTCGCCGAACCCCCGAGCGCCGAGCCGTCGACCCATACGGTCCTGACCCGGCTGCGCGAGATGATCGTCACCGGCCAGATCGAGCCCGGCGCCCGCCTGCGCGCCGAGGGCCTGGCCACCCGGCTGGAAGTCTCGCGCACGCCGATCCGCAGCGCGCTGGCGGTGCTCGCGGCCGAGGGCCTGGTCGTCTACAGCGAGAACCGCGGCTACACCGTCCGGGCGGTGACCCTGGCCGATATCTTCGACGCCATCGAGGTGCGCGCCTCGGTCGAGGGCCTGGCCTGCCGTCTCTCGGTTGAGCACGGCTGGGCGGAACAGGATCTCAAACGCCTGGCCGAGGTGGTGCGCCAAGGGCGGGTGATCGTCGACCGCGGCGACTGGTCGGCGGAGCTTGAATACGACTGGTACCAGTCCAACTGGACCTTCCACCGCATGATCCACTACGCGACGCACAACGTGGTCCTGCGCCATGCCATGCGGATGACGCTGCTCTATCCGGTGTTCGGCGACCCGGTGCGGGTTTCGCCGACCGTCGCAGCGCATGTGGCGCCGCGCGCCCGCCAGCTGCCGACCACGACCCCGCCGCACATCGTGCAGTCGCAGGCCGACCACGAAGCGCTGGTGGAGCTGATCGCCAAGGGCGACGGCGAGGGCGCCCAGGCGCTGATGTCTGCGCATGTCCTGCGCACCCCGGCCCGCATCCGTGCGATCGCGACCTACCGCTAGCTGCGCGCGCGGCCCGATCACGTCGGGTCCAGCTCAACCTCGAGCAGTCGCACATATTGCTGGCCGGCGTGGAGGTCACGCTCGATCATGCCGCCCTGTGGCGTCACGCGCGGATAGGAGATCTTGAGCATGTTGAGGCTCGGCGCTGGGAAGCGCTTCACCAGGGCCGGATCGGCCCCGTAGAGCCGAGCGATCAGGTCGGGGCCCAGCGCCGGGCTCTCGCTGTACCGGGCGAACGACTCCGGACCATCGAAGAACAGGTCGATCGTCACCCAGAACGGTCCGGCGTTCTTCGAGCGCACATCGCGGCAGACGTCGCTGACCCGGGCCATCAGGCTGCCTCTCGAAGATCGATCCAGGCGGTGCGGACCAGCTCCAGCGGGTCGCCTACTTCGACCACGTGGTTGAGCAGGAACTCGAACACCGGCCCGCGGTCGATGTCGGCGGGCGAGAACGGAAAGGCGTAGCTGGGCAGTTCCTTGTCCGGGAACAGCGGGAAGTGGAAGAAGTAGGGGTTGCAGGCCTTGGCGATCTGCGAGGCCATCTCCTGGGTGTGTGCTGTGGCGACGAAAAGCACGCCGACTTCTCGGGGCGGCGGAGTTCCGGCCGGCGGCGTGTCGCCCGAGACCGCGTTCCAGCCGTAGATCCGCAGCGAGATGTGGAAGTCGCCGGCGGCCTCGCCAATGGTCCGGCGGACCCGCTGGTTGAGCGAATGCAGAAGCTTGTCGTGAAACTCATCGAGGTTGGCCAACACGGCCGGGTCCTGGATGCCGATCAGCATGACGGTCTGGAAGCGCCGGCCCGCCGCGCCCTCCAGCTTCATGGTGTAGGGACGCGGCTCCCAGATGGAGCCCGTGACCTTCACTGCCCGCTTCGAGACCGAGGTGTAGAGCGCCTCAGTGACGTCGAGCACGCCGCCGGGCTCGGTCAGCCGGAACGGGTCGCTGTTCTCGTAGAGCATGTGCGCCGAGACGCTCTCGGGGGTGCACCAGTTGTCCACGTTTAGTGGCTCGACCTCGAAGCCGTCCGTGTCGATGCTGATCAGCACGCCGGCGCCATTGGTGCGCACCGCCGTGCATTGGGCGCCGCACTCGGCGATCTTGGCCGCGTGCCAGGACGGTCCTGCCGGCGCGCCATGCAGCAGGGGAAAACAGGCCAGTACGGCGGTGTCGGTGGTGCGGCCGCCCAGGATGATGTCGGCGCCGGCCTGCAGCGCAGCCATGTAGGGCTCGGGGCCCATGGCCGCGACGATGCGGTCGCAGGCGTCGATGGTCGCGTCGTCCAGCGGGCCGAGCGGCGCGAGCGGGGTGATCTTGCCGGCGGCGTTCCTGGTCTTGAGGTTCGCCTTGTCCTGCTCGGAATAGAGCAGGGCGATGCGCGGAGTCAGGCCGAGTTCGCCGGCCACCTCGATGACGATCTCGGCGGTCCAGTCGACGTTCTGGTCGGCGCCCGCCTGGCCGCTGGTTCCGATGATGAGCGGAATTCCGGCCGCGGCTCCGGCCTTCATCAACAGGGTCAGGTCGCGCTTCACCGCCCCGCGGCTGTTCTTGGAGATCCCAAGCGCCAGGTAGGCCGCGCCGCTGTCGGTCGAGCCGGCGTCGGTGGCGATGGCGTGCGCGCCCTGGGCGATCCCGTAGGCGATCTCCTCGGCCCGCGCCCCGGCGCCCAGCTGCCCCGTCGGAACCAGGATCTTGATGGGCAGCATTTCGACGCACCTCGTTCAGTCGCCCTCAGACCGAGCGATCCTGACCGACTAACGCGGACGAATGCAATGCGTCAATATTTTGGATGCAAAATGAACCGACGAGCCGCTAGCGCCTTGGCGACGCGCGGCCAGGCCTCCTCAGACGTCGTCCAGGATGGGGGCGGCGGCCGGATGGCCGGCGATCAGGTCCTCGTGTTCCTCGGTGCGGGTAGTGCGCGAGACGTTGAGCCGCGTGAACAGCCCACCGGAGGATTCGGCCAGCTTGGCCTGGGCGAGATGCCTGGCGCGCGAAAGATTGCCGGTCACGCCCAGGGCGACGATGGTCGGGGTGGCGCCATCGAACAGCAGCACCGCGAAGTTGCCCGCCATAGGGGTATGATTGTCCCCTTCCGGCCAGGAGCGGAAGCGGTAGGCGGCGCCCGATGCGCCCGGAAGTTCGACGAAATCACGCATATGTATGTCCAAGGCGCCGCAGAGACGCCACCTTCAAGAACTATCGGGCTTGGATTCGACCAAGCACCGGAACGAGGGGCCGTACAAGGCCATGGCGGAATCTATCGAGCGGTTTCTCCGCCGTCGCCCCACCATCTCAACCCATGCGCCACTTGGCCGCGTGTTCAACGTACTACGCGAAACCTGGCGGCTTCAGGATGATCCGAAGCGCATAGCGCCGGAAACAGGCTTCATTGCGACCGGACGCACAGCCGCTGAAGCTGCCGACATGGCGCGTGAGACGGCGGCCAGTTTCCGGCGGCATGGGTTCGACAAGGCCTCCGGCGCCTGGTGGGGCGTGGAGGGCGAGCTGTTCCACCGGATCACCGTAGCACCCAAGCGCAAGCGGCGGCTCGGCCTTGCGATCGGGCTCGGCGCCGCGGGCC
The DNA here is from genome assembly GCF_056401675.1 of Phenylobacterium sp. P4_E10. Classification (NCBI taxonomy): domain Bacteria; kingdom Pseudomonadati; phylum Pseudomonadota; class Alphaproteobacteria; order Caulobacterales; family Caulobacteraceae; genus Phenylobacterium; species Phenylobacterium sp. P4_E10. The sequence continues at coordinate 80,342 of NZ_JBFUIW010000016.1, forward strand.
TGGCCAGCGTGCTCGTCGCCAGTGCAATTCGGGGGCGGGGCGAAAAGTCCTAGGCTGATGGTGTTGGGTCGTTGAACGCCTGCGTCTAGAGGACGGGCGAACTGTCCTCAGGGGGAGGCGACGATCTTCAAGGCTTTGGTATTGGCGCGCGCGGCAGTGTTTGCCGCAGCGGCGTTCGGCGCGAGCTCGGCCTGGGCGTCCGACGGCGAACTGCATTGGGACGGCCGCCAGCTGGTCTCGCCGGAGGGCGGGTTCTCGATCCGGCCCAAGGGGCGGCTGCTGCTGGACGCCTCGACCACGGAGGGCTCGCGCTTTCCGGCGCGCGACGTGTCGGGCGACGAACTCCGCACCCTGCGCCTGGGCTTTGACGGCATGGTCGGCAAGCACCTGTTCTACACCGCCGAGGGCGACTTCGCCCTTGAGGACCCGATCCTGCGGAGCACCTACGTGGCCTGGCGGGACCGCTGGGCCGGCAAGGACGTGGAGTTCACCCTGGGTAACCGGTTGAGCGAGCGCGGTCTGGACGGCTCGAGCAGCTCGGACGGCACGCCGTTCCTGGAGCGCAATTCCGTCGCCTTGGCGATCTCGCCCCTGAAGGGGTTCTACGGCTGGGGCGGCATCGCCAAGGTCTATGGCGACGACTGGCACGTGGCCATGCAGGTGGCCGGGGACGATCCCGGCAACCGCGGCGTGGCGCGCGACACCACCTCGTACCTGGCCCGCGCGCACTGGAACCCGATCAAGGGCGGCAACGGCGCGGTGCACCTGGGGCTTTGGGGGTTCTACGAGGACTATCCGAGCGACCTGGCCGCCCACGCCAAGAACACCGCTTGGGCCGGGCACATCAACAGCGCCGTGCAGGTGCCGCTGGGCACGCTGCGCAATCCGCGCGACGGGGCCGGATACGGCGCCGAGGTCGGCGGTTCGCACGGGCCGCTGTGGTCGTACCTGGAGGCTGGGCGCCGCCAGATCCGCACCGCCGCCGATGACGTTCACGCCGACGCCGTCTCGTTCAGCGCCGGATGGATGATCACCGGCGAGGCCCCGGCCTATGCCACCCGCAGCGGCACCTTCGTGAAGATCGGCCCGCACGCGCCGTTGTCGAAGGGCGGTGTGGGCGGCTGGGAGGTCGCGGTTCGCTACCAGACCCTCGACAACACCGACGCGCCGCTGGGCGGTCGCGGCCGGGAGGCCGAGCTGGGGGTCAACTGGCGGCTGGAAGACTGGATGCGGCTGATGGTCAACCTGACCCACTGGGAGGTCCGCCACCGCGTCGGCGCCTTTGTCGGCGACGACAGCGGCGACACCCTGGCCGGCCGCCTACAGGTCAACTTCTAAGGAACGGCCTCTCCCCGAAGGGAGAGGCGAGGGAGCCCTTAGTACCGGGTCGGGATGATCACCGGCAGGTGCTCGTAGCCCTTCACGAAGGACGACAGCACCCGCTTGGGTTCGGCCTGCACTTCGATCGACGGGAAGCGCTTGATGATCTCTTCCCAGAGGATCTTCAGCTGCAGCTCGGCTAGACGGTTGCCGACGCAGCGGTGGATGCCGAAGCCGAAGGACAGGTGCTGGCGGGGACGCTCGCGGTCGATGATGTAGGCGTTCGGGTTCTCGATCACCTCGTCGTCGCGGTTGCCCGAGACGTACCACATGATGATCTTGTCGCCCTTCTTCATCTGCTTGCCACCCAGTTCGAAGTCCTGGGTCAGGGTGCGGCGCATGTGGGCCAGCGGGGTCTGCCAGCGGATGGTCTCCGACACCATCGACGGGATCAGGTCGGGGTTGTCGTAGAGCTTCTTCTTCTGGTCGGGGTTCTGGTGCAGGGCCAGCACCGAGCCGGTCATGGTGTTGCGGGTGGTGTCATTGCCGCCGACGATCAGCAGGATCAGGTTCCCGAGATACTCCATGCGGTCCATGTTCCGGGTCGCCTCGCCGTGGGCGAGCATGGAGATCAGGTCGCCCTTCGGCGGCTCGTTGACCCGCTCGTTCCAGAGACGGGTGAAGTAGTCGACGCACTCGAACAGCTCGGCCTTGCGCTCCTGATCGGCGACTTCCGGATCGGTGGAGCTGAACAGGCCGGACTCGGGGCCGGCGGTGGCGACGTCGGACCAGCGGGTCAGCTTGCGGCGATCTTCCCAGGGGAAGTCGAACAACGTGGCCAGCATCTGGGTGGTCAGCTCGATCGAGACCTTGTCGACCCAGTCGAACTCCTCGCCGATCGGCAGGCTGTCGAGGGTCTTGCAGATGCGCTCGCGGATCAGCGGTTCGAGTTCGTGGAGGTTGGCGGGCGAGACGATCGGGCTGACGGTCTTGCGCTGGACGTCATGCTTTGGCGGGTCCATCGCGATGAACATCGGCAGCATGAAGTCGTCTTTGGGATCGAAGATCGTGATCGCCGGTTCGGACGAGAACACCTGGTGATTGGTGTCCACGGCCATGATGTCGTTGTACTTGACCACCGACCAGTAGGGGCCGTCCTCATGGAGGCCCTCCTTGTGGTAGTGGACCGGGTCTTCCTTCCGCAGGCGCTCGAAGTAGGGCCACATGGTGTCGGAGCGGAAGAGCTCCGGATCGGCGAGATTGAACTCATCGAGCGGCAAGGCGTAGGCCTTGGCGCGCGCTTCAGCTTTCAGGTCGACGGCGCCGTCGCTCATGGCAATTTCCTCCGGGATCGGGCCTTGGGTGACCGTTGTTCACCTGACAATGGCGCCGGAACGGCTTCAGGGGAAGTTGTTGGCGGTCCAAGAAATTCTGGACTGACAAAACGACCGGTCGTGCGGTAATTCCGGCGCTACGAACACCTGTTTGAAACCGGAGCGCCCATGTCGGCCGACGCCCTCTTCAAGCCCTTTGAGTACAAGGGCCTGCATCTTTCCAACCGCATCGTCATGGCGCCCATGACCCGGTCGTTCTCGCCCGGCGGCGTGGCGACCGACGATGTGGCCCAGTACTACAAGCGCCGCGCGGCGGCGCAGGTCGGGCTGATCGTTTCGGAAGGCACTGGAGTCGACCGTCCGGCCTCGCTGAATGACAAGAACGTGCCGCGTTTCCATGGCGAAAAAGAACTGGCCGCCTGGAAGCATGTGATCGACGAGGTGCATTCGGTGGGCGGCGCGATGGCGCCCCAGCTCTGGCACGTCGGCAACGTTCGCACCCGTGATCCGGAGTGGAACCCGCCTGGCCCCTATGACAGCCCCTCGGGCCTCTCGCGTCCCGGCAAGGAGTTCGGCGCGCCGATGTCCGAGGAAGAGGTGGCGGACGCTGTCCGCGCCTTCGCCGAGGCCGCCGCCAACGCCAAGGCCCTGGGCTTTGAGTCCATCGAGCTGCACGGCGCCCACGGCTATCTGATCGACCAGTTCTTCTGGGACGGCACCAACCTGCGCGAGGACGCCTATGGGTCCAAGGATCTGCCGGGCCGCGCGCGCTTCGCCGCCGACATCCTGAAGGCCGTGCGCAAGGCCGTCGGTCCCGACTACCCGGTCATCATTCGCATCAGCCAGTGGAAGCAGCAGGACTACGACGTGAAGCTAGCCCAGGACCCGAAGGCGCTGGAAGCCTGGCTGGGCGCCCTGGTCGACGCCGGCGCCGACATCCTGCACTGCTCGCAGCGCCGGTTCTGGGAGCCGGAGTTCGAGGGCTCGGACCTCAACTTCGCCGGCTGGGCCAAGAAGCTGACCGGCGTGCCGACCATCACCGTCGGCTCGGTGGGGCTGTCGGGCGAGTTCATCGCGGCGTTCGCCGGCGAAGGCTCCAAGCCTGCCTCGCTCGACGAGTTGCTGCGCCGACTGGACCGCGGCGACTTCGACCTAGTCGGCGTCGGCCGGGCGCTGCTGCAGGACCCTGAGTGGGCGGTAAAGGTCCGCGAGGGCCGGACCAGCGAGCTGCAGAGCTTCGAACGCGACGCCCTGGCGAAGCTGTACTAGGGCGCTTTAGATCCTCCCCTCTTGGGGGAGGCGGATCGCCGCGAAAGCGGCGAGACGGAGGGGGACTGCTCTCCTGCGGCAGGAGTCAAAGTCCCCCTCAGTCAGCCGTTCGGCTGACAGCTCCCCCGCGGGGGAGCATCTATCTATCATCGCCTAGGCGTTGAAGTTGAGCTTCAGGCCCGGCCGCGGCCAGGTCGCCTTGTAGAGCTTGCCGGTCGAGGAGGCGGTGATCCAGGCCGTCTTCATGTCCGCCCCGCCGAAGCAGATGTTGGTCACGATCAGGTCCGGCACCGGATAGTGCTCGACCGTGCCGTTCGGGTCGAAGGCGGTGATGCCGCCGTTGAGAATGGTCGCCACGCAGACCTTGCCGCCGGCCTCTACAGCCAGGCTATCGAGGAACTGCACGCCCTGGAGGTTGTGGACGGCGCGGCCGGCGGCGAAGCCGACCGGCGGCCCGAGCACGCCCGGCTCCACGACGTCGAAGGCCCACAGTCGGCCGATCTGGGTGTCGGCGAGGTAGACGGTCTTTTCGTCCGGCGAGAGGCCGACGCCGTTGGGCGAGATCAGATGGTCACGCTGGCGGCTGACGTGGCTGCCGTCGATCTTGGCGTAGTAGAGCGCGCCGAACTTGCGGCCCTCAGGCGTGCCGCAGCCGTGGTCGGAGAACCAGAAGCCGCCCTGCTTGTCGAACACCAGGTCGTTGGGGCCGACGAACGGGCGCCCGTCGCACGCGTTGTAGAGGGTCTTGAGCTCACCGGTCTTCAGGTCGAAGCGCTGGATGTAGCCGCCGACGTGGCTGGGCGGGGTGGGCCCCGGCACGGTCAGTCCGTCCTGCTGGGGCCAGGTGAACGAGCCGCCGTTGTTGGTGATGTAGATGGCGCCGTCCGGGCCGATAGCCGCGCCGTTCGGGCCGCCGCCGGTCTCGACCACGGTTTCCTTGCGTCCGTCCGGATAGACCCGCGTCAGCCGCTGGCCCTTGATCTCGGTGAGGATCACCGAGCCGTCGTTCATGGCGATGGGGCCTTCGGGGAATTCGAACCCCTCGGCGACGAGCTGCAGTTCCATGGTTGCGGTCCCTCCACGTCGCCACACGAAGCGGTGGCGTTCGGAGGGACTATGACCGCGTTATCGGCGTTCCAAAACCCGGAACTTAAACGGGTGTTCGTCGCCTTCGCCGGCCGGGTGGGACTCGCTGCGCACCTCGCGCCAGCGGCTCTCGTCGATGGGCGATAGAGTGACGTCCCCCGTCACCTCAGCGTCGACGTCGGTCAGGTAGATGCGCTGGGCTCGGGCGAGCGCGAGTTCGAACAGCGAGGCGCCGCCGATCACGCAGAACTCGTCGACGCCGTCCTCGGCCGCCTGCTCGCGGGCGATGGAGACCGCCTCGCTGAAGTTGTCGCAGACCACCGCGCCGTTCGGCTCGAACGAGCCGTCGCGGGTCAGGACGATGTTGGTGCGGCCGGGCAGCGGCTTCTTGGGCAGGCTCTCCCAGGTCTTGCGGCCCATGATCACCGGCTTGCCCATGGTCACGGCGCGGAAGATCGCCATGTCGGACTTCAGCCGCCAGGGCAGGGCGCCGTCGCGGCCGATGACGCCGTTGCGGTCGCGGGCGATGGGGCCGGCGGAAAGGATCGGAGAGCTCATGCCCCCGTCATAGCATCTGTCGGTGGTCGGCCAAGACGATCACCGCACGCAGCCCCGGATGGGCGTCCTCAAGTTCCAGCACCCCGCCGTGCAGCTTGGCGCATGCGGCGGCGATGGCCAGGCCGAGCCCGCCGCCCGGCCGAGAGCGGGCCTCGTCGAGGCGCACGAAACGCTCACGCACTCGGCCGCGGTGCTCGGCCGGGATGCCCGGGCCGGTATCTGAGACGACGATGCGGACGACGCCGGGGGCCTGTTCCAGAGCCAGGCGCACCTGGGCGCCGTCGCCGGCGTGGTGAGCGGCGTTGTGCAACAGGTTGCCGACCGCCTGACGCAGGATCAGCTCGTGGCCCTGAACAACCAGCGGCCCTTGAGGCTCGGGCGAGAGGAAGATCTGGCCGGCGTCTTCGACCACCGGAGCGAACAGTTCCCCGACCTCGGCGACCAGGGCGGTGAGGTCGACCGGGGCCATCATGTCGCGTGAGAGCCCAGCCTCGGCCCGGGCGATGTCCATCAGCGCCGAGAGGGTGGAGAGGGCGCGGTCGGCCTCGTCGTGGGCGAGGGCGATGGCGTCGAGGCGCTCGCCCTCGGCGATGTCGGGGTCGAGCGCGCGGGAGAGGTCCGCGCGCATCCGGGTCAGCGGTGAACGCAGGTCGTGGGCAAGGCTGTCGGTGACCGTGCGCATGCCGGTCATCAGCTCCTCGATGCGGTCGAGCATGCCGTTCATCGCCTCACCCAGCCGGTCGAAGACATCGCCCTTGGGATGGACGTCGGTACGGGCCGAGAGGTCGCCCTCGGCGATGCGGCCGGCGGTGGCGGCCAGGGTTTCCATGCGGCCGAGCAGGCGGCGGTTGAACCAGACGGCGGCGAGCAGGACCACGGCGAGGGCGGCGGCCAGGGCCGCGCCGGCGCTGGCCACCAGGGCGCGGCGGAAGGCGATCCGCTCGCCGATGTCTTCGTAGACCACCAGGGTGCCGCCGGTGGAGAGCGGCTGGACCAGCACGCGCCAGGGAGAATCCCGGCCCTGGCTGAAGATCTTCATCCGCGCCGCGCCCGAAGCCGGCAGCCGTTCGACCGGGGCCAGGCGCGCCCCGCCGAGCAGGCGGCCATCCTCGGCGTAGAGGGCGTAGCGAAAAGCTCCGCCGGGATCGGTGCGCTCGCGCAGGTCGAGGGCGCGGGCCAGCGGCGCGGCGCCTTCCTCGTGGGCGAAGGCGACAAAGTAGTCGCGGGCGGCGGCGGCCACCGCCTGCTGGCGATCGGCGATGATCGCCTCGCCGATGCGATCGACCATCAATAGGCCGACGGCGAGGGCCGAGACCGTGACCGCCAGCATGACGCCGATCACCGCGCCGGGGCGCAGGCGCGATCCGGGAACCTTCATGGCTCCTGCGAGAGCCGGTAGCCGGTCCCGCGCAAGGTGTGCAGCAGCGGGGAGGGGAAGCCGTCGTCGATCTTCTTACGCAGCCGACTGATATGGGTGTCGACGACGCTGGTGTGCGGATCGAAGCGATAGTCCCAGACCTGCTCGAGCAGCATGGTGCGGGTGACCACGCGGTCCTTGTGGCGCAGCAGGTACTCCAGCAGTTTGAACTCGCGCGGCAGCAGTTCGAGCGGCCGGCCGGCGCGGCTGACCCGGCGCGAGAGCAGATCGAGGCTGAGGTCGCCGCAGGCGAGCCGGGTCTCGACCTCGGCGCCCGGACGGCGGCGCATCAAATTCTCGAGCCGGGCGGAGAGCTCTGAATAGCCGAACGGCTTGGTGAGGTAATCGTCGCCGCCGGCCCGCAGACCCTTCACGCGTTCGTCCAGGTGGCTGAGCGCCGACAGGATGATGATCGGGGTCTCGATGGCGGCCGCGCGCAGGGCCTTGATCACGCTGAGGCCGTCCATGCCGGGGACCATGCGGTCCATGACGATGGCGTCGAACGGCTCGCCCGAGGCCGCATAGAGGCCGTCACGGCCGTCGGCGACGTGCTCGGCGGTGAAGCCCTCCTCGCGCAGGCCCTTGAGGATGTAGTCGGCCGTCTCGGCGTCGTCCTCGACCAGCAGGATGCGGCGGCTCATGCCCTGGTCCTCATGCTCAGCTGTGACGAAGATGGCCCCGAACCAGGTCCACGCCAAGACGGTCGGGCGGCTACGGGAGACGAGCCGCCCGACCGGCGCCAAAGGGGGACTAGCCCTTGGCGACGCACGCCTTGACGAAGGACGCCTCGTCGCCAGCGTGGGTCTTCTGGCTCTTCCAGGACTTTTCGCAGGCCGCCCTCTTCGTGGCCATGCTGGTCGCGGTCGGCGCGGGCTTGGCCGGGGCGCTTGCGGCGGGGGCGGGGGTGGCGGCGAAGGCCGCGGAGCCGATCACCAGGCTGAAGGCGAGGGCGGCGGGAGCGATGAGGTTGCGCATGGGCTCTCCTTGATGTCGGCCGGATCGATCCGGATCAGGAGAACAGACACCGCGGGACCTTCAGGCCCCGGTCGGCGAACTCGCAAGTTTGTAAGGTTGCCTAGACCGCGATTGGGGCGTCGATCTTCTCGTGGGCCTTGTAGCCGCGGAGCTTGAAGTCCCCGAACTCGAACCCGAACAGGTCGCGCTTGTCGGCGATCTCCATGACCGGCAGCGGCAGGGGCTCGCGGGTCAGTTGCTCGCGGGCCTGGTCGAGGTGGTTCAGATAGAGGTGCGCGTCGCCCAGCGTATGGACGAACTCGCCCGGCTCCAGGCCGGTCACCTTGGCGACCATCATGGTCAGCAGGGCGTAGGAGGCGATGTTGAACGGCACGCCTAGGAATACGTCGGCCGAGCGCTGGTAGAGCTGGCAGCTGAGCTTTCCGCCCCCTTTGTCATTTGGCGCCACGAAGAACTGGAACAGGCAGTGGCAGGGCGGCAGCGCCATGTCGTCGACATCGGCCGGGTTCCAGGCCGAGACGATGTGGCGGCGTGAGTTGGGCATGGTCTTCAGGCCCTCGACCACACCCGCGATCTGATCGATCACGCGGCCATCCGGTGCTGTCCACGAGCGCCATTGCTTGCCGTAGACGGGGCCCAGCTCGCCCTCAGCGTCGGCCCATTCGTCCCAGATCGAAACTCCGCGCTCCTGCAGCCAGCGGACGTTGGTGTCGCCGCGCAGGAACCACAGCAGCTCGAGGATGATCGATTTGCGGTGCAGCTTCTTGGTGGTGAGGAGCGGGAAGCCCTTGGCCAAGTCGAAGCGCATCTGGCGGCCGAAGACCCCCAGGGTGCCGGTGCCGGTGCGGTCGCCACGCTGCACGCCGTTCGCCAGGATGTCGGCGAGCAGGTTCAGATACTGCCGCTCGGGATGATCGGCGGCGGCGGTCGTTTCGGCGATGGCGACGTGGGCGTTCATGGTCATCCCGACGGCTGCAAGCTGCCTGGAGTTTGGCCCCAGACGGCGCGAATATACAAGATGTGGTGTGCGTTACCCCTGTGGGTAACTAGATCGTCCAAGGCCGTGCCGGCCCGGCGAGGCGCTGTAAGCATCCATGGCGGCATTTTCGTGGGAGTCGACGACGTTAGTAAAATGACGCAATCTCCAGTCGAGTTTGCAAGGTCGTTTGAGGGCAGGGGGCCCGGGGCCGCAGCCAACAGGATCCGTTCGATGTTTCTCGCCCTTCTCACCGCGTCGCTTCTGGCTTCGGCAGAGCCGGCCGCCCAGGCCGCGCCCGAACCGGCCGCCGCCCCGGCGCCCGC
>NZ_JBFUIW010000017.1:0-85224 GCF_056401675.1 Phenylobacterium sp. P4_E10
GGCGCTGGCGCGGGCTTGGGCGCTTCAGCCTTCGCGGCCGGCGCGGCGGCCGGGGCCGAGGCCGTGGCGCCTTCCGCCAGTCGGCCGAGCACGGCGCCCGGCTCGACGGTGGCGCCCTCTTCGGCGGCGATGAATTCCAGGACGCCGTCCGCCGGGGCGGCGACTTCCAGGCTCACCTTGTCGGTTTCGAGTTCGACGAGGATCTCATCCTTGCGGACCGCTTCGCCGGCCTTCTTCGTCCAGCGCGCCACCGTCGCCTCGGTGACGGACTCGCCAAGGGCGGGTGTCATGATGTCGGCCATAGGGGGGTCCTGTCTCTCTTTTCGCTTTTTTCTTGTTTAGTCGGGTTTCGCGTCGGCTAGGCGAAGGCTTCGGCGAGGAAGTTCTGAAGTTCACGCATATGCCGGCTCATCAGGCCCGCGGCGGTCGAAGCCGAGGCGGGACGGCCCACATAACGGGCGCGCTTGGCCTTGACCTTCAGACGTTCGAGGGTGAGCTCCAGCCACGGATCGACGAACGTCCAGCCGCCCATGTTCTTCGGCTCTTCCTGGCACCAGACCAGTTCGGCGTTCGGGAACCGCGACAGTTCGGTCGACAGCGACTTCACCGGCCACGGATAGAACTGCTCGAGGCGCATAATATAGACGTCGTCGACGCCCTTTTCCTCACGCGCGTCCAGCAGGTCGTAATAGACCTTGCCCGAGCACAGCACGACACGGCGGATCTTCTCCGGCTCCACCAGCTTGACGGCGGTGTTGACGCCGCGCTCGGCGTCATCGTGCAGCACGCGGTGGAAGGACGAGCCGTCGGCCATGTCGGCGAGGGTCGAGGTGGCCTTCTTGTGGCGCAGCAGCGACTTCGGCGTCATGACGATCAGCGGCTTGCGGAACTCGCGGCGTTGCTGACGGCGCAGGGCGTGGAAGTAGTTGGCCGGGGTCGTGCAGTTGACGACCTGTAGGTTGTCCTCGGCGCAGAGCTGCAGGAAGCGCTCGAGACGGGCCGAGGAGTGCTCGGGACCCTGGCCCTCGTAGCCGTGCGGCAGCAGCAGCACCAGGCCGCTCATCCGCAGCCACTTGCGTTCGCCTGAGGAGATGAACTGGTCGATGACCACCTGGGCGCCGTTGGCGAAGTCGCCGAACTGGGCTTCCCAGAGGGTGAGCGTCTTCGGGTCGGCCAGCGAGAAGCCGTACTCGAAGCCCAGCACCGCCTCTTCCGAGAGCGCCGAGTCGATGACCTCGAAGTGAGCCTGGCCCGGGCGCAGGTGCGAGAGCGGGGTGTAGTGCTCCTCGGTCGACTGATCGATCAGGTCGCAGTGGCGCTGCACGAAGGTGCCGCGGACGCTGTCCTGGCCGGCCAGGCGGACGGGGAAGCCCTCGTCGAGCAGGCTGGCGAAGGCCAGGTGCTCGCCGGTCGCCCAGTCGAGGCCCGCTCCGGCCTCGATGGCCGCGCGGCGGTTCTCGATCACGCGGCGGACGGTCTTGTGGACGTCCAGGCGCTCGGGGATGGCGGTGATCTTCTGGCCAAGGTCGACCAGCTTTTGCATCGGCACGCCGGTCTCGCCGCGGCGGTCGTCGCTGTCGGGCAGAGCCAGGCCCGCCCAGGCGCCGTCGAGCCAGTCGGCCTTGTTGGCCTTGTAGGTCTTGCCGGCGTCGAACTCCCTATCGAGGAAGTCCTCGAATTCCTTCACCCAGCCGGCGACTTCAGCCTCGGTGGCCACGCCTTCGGCGACCAGCTTGCGGCCATAGAGTTCGCGGGTCGGCGGGTGGTCCTTGATCTTGGCGTACATCAACGGCGAGGTCATCGTCGGGTCGTCGCCCTCGTTGTGACCAAAGCGCCGGTAGCAGAACATGTCGATGACCACGTCCTTGCCGAACTGCTGGCGGAATTCGGTTGCCACCTTGGCGACGAAGGTCACGGCTTCGGGGTCGTCGCCGTTCACGTGGAAGATCGGCGCCTCGACCATCAGCGCCACGTCCGACGGATAGGGCGAGGAGCGGCTGTACTGGGGGGCCGTCGTGAACCCGATCTGGTTGTTGACGATGAAGTGGATGGCCCCGCCGGTGCGGTAGCCCTTGGTGCCGGAGATGGCGAAGCACTCGGCCACCACGCCCTGGCCGGCGAAGGCGGCGTCGCCGTGCATCAGCAGCGGCAGCACGTGGTTGCGGCCCGAGTCCGGCGCTTCACGCAGGGTGAAGGCCTGCTTGGCGCGCGCCTTGCCCAGGACGACCGGATTGACGATCTCCAGGTGCGAGGGGTTGGCGGTCAGCGACAGGTGGACGTTGTTGCCGTCGAACGCGCGGTCCGACGAAGCGCCCATATGGTACTTCACGTCGCCCGAGCCCTCGATGTCGGACGGGACCGACGAGCCGCCTTGGAACTCGTGGAAGATCACGTGGTACGGCTTGGCCATCACGGCGGCCAGCACGTTGAGGCGGCCGCGGTGCGGCATGCCGAGGACGATGTCGCGCACGCCAAGCGCGCCGCCGCGCTTGATGATCTGCTCCAGCGCCGGGACCATGGCCTCGCCGCCGTCCAGGCCGAAGCGCTTGGTGCCCGGATAGCGCTTGTGCAGGAAGCGCTCGAAGCCTTCGGCCTCGATCAGCTTCTTCAGGATGGCGATCTTGCCTTCCTTGGTGAAGTTGATCTCCTTGTCGCGCCCCTCGATGCGCTCCTGCAGCCAGGCCTTCTGGGCCGGGTCGGAGATGTGCATGTACTGGACGCCGATGTCGGCGCAGTAGGTGCGCTTCAGGATCGACAGGATCTCGCGGATGGTCCCGGTTTCCAGGCCCAGCACGTAGTCGAGGAAGATCGGACGGTCGAAGTCGGCGTCGGTGAAGCCGTAGGTCGCCGGGTCGAGTTCGGAGGCGTCGCCGTCCGGAACCGTGATGCCCAGCGGGTCGAGGTTGGCGCGCAGGTGGCCGCGCATCCGGTAGGCCCGGATCATCATGATCGCGCGAAGCGAGTCGAGGGTGGCGGCGCGGACCGCTTCCGGGGAGGCGCTGGGCGCGGCGCGCTCGGCGACCTTGGCGCCGACCTTGGCCTCGACCGCGGGCCAGAGCCCGTCGATGGCCGAGAGCCAGTCGGGACGGGCGGCCGGAGCGCCCGGCTTGGTCCAGGAGCGCTTGCCCGCGGCGGCCTTCACCTCTTCGGCGCGATCGTTCAGCGATGTGAAGAAGGCCTGCCAGGAGGCGTCGACCGAAGCCGGATTCGCCGCCCACCTGGCGTAGAGGTCTTCAACGAAGGCTGCGTTGCCGCCGTAAAGGAAGGAGGTCTCCGCGAGCACCTCGTTGATCAGACTGCCGTCGTCCGCCATCTCGTCCGTTTCCCGGTGCGACCGGGCGCGGACTTCAGAATGAAGGAGCCGAGCGCGGACCGCCCATACTACTTAGGTTGTCGCCGGGCGCCTTCCAGCGCCCGGCTCGCGGTCAGGCGCCTTTCAGCACCTGAAGAAGGGTTTCGCCCAGTTTCGCCGGCGAGGGGGAGACGCGGATGCCCGCAGCCTCCATCGCAGCGATCTTGTCCTCAGCCCCGCCCTTACCGCCGGAGATGATGGCGCCCGCGTGGCCCATGCGACGGCCCGGAGGCGCCGTACGACCAGCGATGAAGCCGACCATAGGCTTCTTGATGGCTGAATTCTTGATGAACTCCGCCGCATCTTCTTCAGCCGAACCGCCGATTTCGCCGATCATGATGATCGACTCGGTCTCGGGGTCCTTCAGGAACAGGTCGAGCATGTCGATGAACTCGGTGCCCTTGACCGGGTCGCCGCCGATGCCGACCGCCGTCGATTGGCCGAGGCCGACGTTGGTGGTCTGGAACACCGCTTCGTAGGTCAGGGTGCCCGAACGCGACACGACGCCGACCGAGCCCTTCTTGAAGATGTTGCCCGGCATGATGCCGATCTTGCAGGCTTCCGGCGTCAGGACGCCAGGGCAGTTCGGACCGATCAGGCGCGACTTCGAGCCGGCCAGGGCCTTCTTCACCTTGATCATGTCGGTCACCGGGATGCCCTCGGTGATGCAGATGATCAGCGGAACCTGAGCGTCGATGGCTTCCAGGATCGAATCGGCCGCGAAGGGCGGCGGAACGTAGATCACGCTGGCGTCGGCGCCGGTCTGCTTGACCGCCTCGTCGACCGTGTCGAACACCGGGAGGCCGACGTGGGTCTGGCCGCCTTTGCCCGGGGTCACGCCGCCGACCATCTTGGTGCCGTAGGCGATGGCTTGTTCGGTGTGGAAGGTGCCTTGCGAGCCGGTGATGCCCTGGCAGATGACGCGGGTGTCTTTACCGATGAGGATCGACATCAGTTGGCCTCCCGCACGGCTTTCACAATCTTTTCGGCGCCATCCGAAAGGTCGTTCGCAGCGATCACGTTCAGGCCGCTTTCGTTGATGATCTTCTTGCCGAGCTCGGCGTTGGTGCCTTCGAGGCGCACCACCAGCGGGACGCTCAGACCGACCTGCTTCACGGCGTTGACCACGCCGTTGGCGAGGATGTCGCAGCGGGCGATGCCGCCGAAGATATTGACCAAGATGCCCTTCACGTTCGGGTCGGCCATGATGATCTTGAAGGCCGCGGTGACCTTGGGCTCATCCGCGCCGCCGCCGACGTCGAGGAAGTTGGCCGGCTCGGCGCCGTACAGCTTGATGATGTCCATGGTGGCCATGGCCAGGCCGGCGCCGTTGACCATGCAGCCGATCTCGCCGTCGAGGGCGATGTAGCTGAGGTCGAACTTCGAGGCCTCGATTTCCTTCGGGTCCTCTTCGCTCTCGTCGCGCAGGGCGACGATGTCCGGATGACGGAACAGCGCGTTGGAGTCGAAGCTGACCTTGGCGTCCAGCACCCGCAGGTGATCGTCGCCGGTGACGATCAGCGGGTTGATCTCCAGCATGCTCATGTCTTTGGCGAGGAACGCCGTGTAGAGCTGGCCGAGCAGGGCCGCGGCTTCCTTGGCCAGGCCTCCCGTGAGGCCGAGGGCCTTGGCGAGCCGGCGGCCGTGGTGCGGGAAGACGCCGCTGGCCGGATCGATGGAGAAGGTGATGATCTTCTCGGGGGTCGAGTGGGCGACCTCCTCGATGTCCATGCCGCCCTCGGTGGAGGCCACGACCGAGACGCAGCTCGTTTCGCGGTCGACCAGCAGCGACAGGTAGAATTCCTTGGCGATGTCGGCGCCTTCCTCGATGTAGAGGCGGTTCACCTGCTTGCCCTTGGGCCCGGTCTGGTGGGTCACCAGCACGCGGCCGAGCATCTCCTCAGCGTTGGCCTTGACCTCATCGACCGACTTGACGACCCGGACGCCGCCCTTGGAGTCGGGGCCGAGGCCCTCGAAGCGGCCCTTGCCGCGCCCGCCGGCGTGGATCTGGGATTTCACGACGTACACCGAACCACCGAGGTTCTTGGCGGCCTTGACCGCTTCGTCGGGAGAGAAGGCGGCATAGCCGCGCGGGACCGCCACGCCGAACTCGGAGAGGACGGACTTGGCTTGATGCTCGTGGATGTTCATGAGGCCGCGGAACGCGTGATCGGGAAACCCGCCGGGCTCGGCGGACCGGCGGGGTTATAGGCGCCGCGACGCTATGTGGCAACCGCGCCACGCCAAGAAAACATTGTAATATCGGTATGCACACGCCCGCTTGTCTTACGAGCACGGTGTGTGCTGGCGGGCGCCGCAGCGTCACCCAAGGAACATCTGCCAAAGTGTTCGTCCAGGGATGAATGCGATGAGCAAATTGACAGCAAATCCCCCGTAAAACAGACCCATCATGGTGCGGCGGTGCCTGAGCACATTGTGTCGGCGCGCCGCGATGACGGCGATCGGCAGGGCGATCAGGGTCCAGCCGGTGAAGAGATGCAGCAGCGACCACCGCCCGTGGTTCAGCGAGGTGATGAACAGGGTCGAGCCCGCCGTCACCGCCACCAGCGCCACCCACAGCCAACCCGCCGTGCGGTGTAACGTCCGGCCCTTGCGGACCAGCATCAGCACCGCCCCCAGCAGCAGCGCCGCCAGGGCTGCCAGCAGGTGAACCTTGATGACCGGGGAAAGGCTCGCGAACAAGTCGAGGTCCGGCGCATGCGGCTGCGCCTGCATGGCGGTCCGCACGACGGACTGTCCGACTGGGGCCAGCGAGATCGCCACGATCGCCGGCACGGCGAGGATCGGGAGCAGCAGGCGCGGGGGAATCCGGCCGCGGCGGGCGGGCGGCGTTTGCGAAGCGAGCGACATCCTTTATCTCCGGAAGCAACAACTGGCGGCAGGTCTGGAGATGGGCGGATCGATGCGCAAAACCGGATGCGCAGAATGACGGCTCCGCTTCGCGAGGCGCAGCCCGGCGCCGTTCACGCTTCGCGAACTGCGGCCCTGGCGCGCGTCGCCCGCAGCCTGGGGATCGCCTCCGCGATCGGGGCGTTCCTGGCGTTCATCGGCGCGTTCGGCACCGACCGCCTGCCGATGGCGCCGCGCATGATCTTCATGATCCTGATGTCCTGGGCCGGCGCCGGCCTAGGCGTCGGAACCTATCGGCTGGCCACCCGCATCCCGGGTCTGGCCGGGCGTCGCTGGCTGACCGGCGTGGTCAGCGGCATGATCATGACCGCGCCGATGACGCTGATCGTCTTCTATGGCGTGCAGATCGCCTCGGCCCATCGGTTGCCGTTGAGCGCCCTACCCGGCTTCCTGGTCACCTCGCTGGTGACGTCCGTGGCGCTGACCCTGCTGTCGCTGGCTATCGTCAGGCGGGCCGCGCCCCAGATGGTGGCCGCCGCCTCGCCCGCGGCGCCGAAGTTCCTCGATAGGCTGCCGCTGAAGCTGCGCGGCGCCGAGGTCTGGGCGGTGGAGTCCGAGGACCATTACCTGCGGCTGCACACCTCCAAGGGCCAGGACCTGATCCTGATGCGGCTGGCCGACGCGGTGGCCGAACTGGAGGGAATCGAAGGCGCTCAGGTGCATCGGTCCTGGTGGGTGGCGCGCGATGCGGTCGCCGACGCCCGTCGCGGCGACGGCCGCGCGACCTTGACCCTGAAGGACGGCAGCGAGGTTCCGGTCAGCCGGACCTACGCCAAGCTGCTGCGCGAACGGAACTGGATATAGGCCTCCGCCGCCAGCAGGTTCGGGACCCAGCAGAGGAACGAGATCGCGCGGTAGGTGGCGTCGTAGCCCCAGGGCGAGAAGAACGCGAACGGCAGATAGAGCCGCAAGGTAACTGCCGCCAGGGTGAGGGCGAAGCTGCGGATCATCCACCGCTCGTGATCGACAAAGCGGCGGGCCTTGGCGGCGCGCCATGCCTGGGTCGTCGTGAAGATCCAGGCCAAGCCCAGCAGCCCGAAGCCTGCAGTGCTGATCGGACCGGTACGGGCGCCGAAGGCCAGGACCAGACCGGCCAGCCCCGCGGCCAGGCAGCAGACCGCATAGGTCACGCCCATCCCGCGATGCAGGCGCGGACGAGCCCCGCGAAGCCCAGGAATGAACTGGAACGGCCCAAGCAGCAGAGCCGTCGCCGCAAAGCCTGCGTGCAAGGTCAGGAGACCCAGGGGCGTGAAGCGATTGGCCACGATCGGCGGGGCCAGGCCGGGAGCGTTCGGGATCAGGTAGCGGTAGGAGGCGAGCCCGACGAGGACCGACAACACCAATACGACCCAGAGCCCTACGCCCGTCTTGGTCCGGGCAGGACGCGACGCATCAGCCATATTATTCCCCCCGAATGGCTAGTTCGGAGCATAAAAACCGAAGTTCACCCAAAAGTCGCGCACGAATTTTAGCGGGATCGGCGCTTAGTCCACTGCTCGCGGCTCTGACCCCAGATGTCGAGCGTGTCATTGATCGGCGGCGGCATGGCGGCATGACGCAGGATGGTCGAGCCGAGCCGGCGGGCCACGCCCTGGGAATTGACGTTGCCCGGGTCGATGCAGTGGATGACCTCGGTCCAGCCCAGATGGTCGAACGCCCAGTCGATGGCGGCAGTGGCGCCCTCGGTCGCATAGCCCTTGCCCCAGAACTCTCGCGCGACGCCCCAGCCGACCTCGGTGCCGGGCCAGCCCTCGGGCTGCCAGGGACCCAGCCGGCCGGCCCAGCGGCCGGTCTCCTTGTCGATCACCGAGAACATCCCGAAGCCGCGCACGATCCAGGCGCCGGCCATGGTGCACATCGTCCGCCAGGCGACCTCGCGCGGCTGCGGCCCGCCCAGGAAGCGGGCGGCCTCCTCGTCGGCGGCGAAGTCGGCCCAGGGTTCGAAGTCTTCGGCCGTGGTGGGGCGCAGGATCAGGCGGGCGGTTTCGAGAGTCGGTCCAAGCATGGCTTTAGGATCGTCGTATTCGCCGTTTGAGGCCAGTAGTTCAGGCGCTGTTCAGCCCCTGCGGCTAACCTCTGCTGCATGAACAGGAACGGCGAACGACCCCTGACTCTGGAACCTCGCAACGACCACCGGCCACCGCGCCGGCTGGGCGGTAAGGCGCTGCTGGCTGGCGTGGCCGGGGCCTGCGTGCTCGGCCTCGGCCTGGGCCTGGCTGCGCGGCCAGAGCTGATCACGGACATCGTCGCACCAGCCATGCAGCCGCGCGCGCAGACCGAGCGTCCGCAGATGGACATCGTCATGAGTGAGCCGGCGCCGGAGGCGCCCCTGCCGCCACGCCCGCCGCTGGAGACCATGGATCCCGATCTGGCCTTCGATCCGCCCGGCGTGGCCGAGGCCCCCGAGCCGCCGATTCCGCCGGATGCGCCATTCGCCCCGGTGGCGGCCGTTCCCCAGCACGCGCCGATGGCCCCGATCGCCCGTCCGGCCCCCGAGCCGCCGCTGGCCACCCGCCGGCCGCACTTCGATTGCCGCGACGCCGGTTCGCTGGCCGAGGAGCTGGTCTGCGCCGACGCGGTGCTCGCCGCGGCCGACCGGCAGCTGTCGCGGGCCTACGACCGGGCGCTGCGGGCTGGGGTTCCGTCCGAGGCGCTGCAGGCCGAGCAGGAGGACTGGCTGGCCAGCCGCGAGGACGCGGCGCTGCGCTCGCCCCGGGCGCTGGGCCGGCTCTACGACCAACGCATCGACGAGTTGAACGCCCGGGCGGACGAGGGCCGCTAGTCGGGGCCGATCCGCGCGCATGAAAAAGGCCGGCGCCGCGATGCGGGCCGGCCTTGATCTCGACGTTTGCGGGGCGGCTTAGCCCAGCATGTCCTTGACGGTCTCGCGCTCGCCGACCAGCTCGTCGTTGGTCAGGGCGATCTTGGACTTGGCGAACTCGTCCATCTCATAGGAGGTGACGACGTCGTAACCGGTGGCTGTGGTCTTCACCGGCATGCCGGCCCAGACGCCTTCGGCGAAGCCGTAGCGGCCTTCGCTGCTGATGGCGACCGAGTGGATCGCGCCCGGGGTGGTCAGGTCGCGGACATGGTCGATCAGGGCGTTGGCGGCCGAAGCGGCCGACGACAGGCCGCGGGCCTCGATGATCGCCGCGCCGCGCTTGCCGACCGCCGGCAGGTAGTCGTTCTTCAGCCAGGCTTCGTCGCCGATCACCTCGGCGGCCGGCTTGCCGCCAATCTTGGCGTGGGTGAAGTCGGCGAACATGGTCGGCGAGTGGTTGCCGTAGATGAACAGATCCGAGACCTCGTTGATCGACACGCCGGCCTTCTTGGCCAGTTGGGCGCGGCCGCGGTTCTCGTCCAGGCGCACCATGGCGGTGAAGCGATCCTTCGTCAGGCGCTTGGCCTGGCTGGCGGCGATCATGACGTTGGTGTTGCAGGGGTTGCCGACCACGGCGACGCGGGCGTCGTCAGCGGCGACGGCGTCGATGGCCTTGCCCTGGGCGATGAAGATCTTGCCGTTGTCCTTCAACAGGTCGGCGCGCTCCATGCCCGGACCGCGCGGCTTGGAGCCGACCAGCAGGTTCCAGTTGGCGTCCTTGAAGGCGACGTTGGCGTCGTCGGTCAGCACCATGTCGGCCAGCAGCGGGAAGGCGCAGTCTTCCAGCTCCATGGCCACGCCCTTCAGGGCCTTCTGGGCGCCTTCGGTCGGGATTTCGAGCAGTTGCAGGATGACCGGCTGGTCCTTGCCCAGCATCTCGCCCGAGGCGATGCGGAAGAGGAGGGCGTAACCGATATTGCCGGCGGCGCCGGTGACAGCGACGCGGATCGGCTTCTTCGTGGTCATGGAACTGTCCCGTTGTTTGCAGTGCGAAATCCGCGCGCGGTCTAGACCCGCAAAGCCCCTGCGGCAAGGGCAAGTGACATGCGCGCCGTGCGAGGCTACCAGCAGGGACGATGCTCGAAATCGATCCCGCCTTCCTGACCACCTCTCACGCGCTTGGCGAACTTGGCCTTAGTCACGCGCGGCTGCAGGACGACGCGCGCTACCCCTGGATCGTGCTGATCCCGCGGGTCGCCGACGCCCGGGAGCTGGAGGACCTGCCGCGCGAACAGCTCGGCGTCCTGACCGACGAGATCCTTGCCGCCGGCCGGGCGGTGCGCGCGCTGGGCGTGCAGGTCGACAAGCTGAACGTCGGGGCGCTGGGCAATGTGACGCCGCAGTTGCACGTGCATGTGGTCGGGCGGCGGATCGGCGACCCGGCCTGGCCGGGGCCGGTCTGGGGCCACAGCCCGGCCCAGCCCTATGACGCGGCCGCGCTCGAAGCGGTGCTGAGCGCGGCGCGGGCGGCGCTGGGCCTCTAGTTCCGCCGCAGGGTGATGGCGGTGCGGCCGCCGGCCTCGGACAGTTCGCCGCTCCAGGCGCCGCCGACGCCGGGCGTCAGGGTGATCACCGTCGCCCCGGCCCCGGGGCGCGGATAGAAGCTGGCGCTGATTTCGGAGCCGGTCCGCTGGATGTTGCTCAGGAAGCCGGACGCATCCACGGCGCCCTTGCGGCGCGGATCGCGCCAGGCGCCCTCGAGCATCCCCAGGCCCTTGTCGACCAGCAGCAGCGTATACAGCGTCTGGCCCGAGCCGGCGCGCAGCACCCAGGCGCCGTCCATCGGCCCCTGCATCCCCTGAGCGGAGGCGAAGGAAGAGCGCAGGCGGTTCTCATACCCCTGCTCGACGTAGTTGAGCGGCGCTTCGGGGGTCTTGTCGTGCTCGTCGATATTGACCGGCTCGGTCAGGATCGGACGGGCCGGCGGCGCGTAGGACAGCGGCGGCGGGGGGCTGTAGGGCGCGGGGGTATAGGGATACGCTGGCGCAGTGGGCGGCGTCGAAGACGGCAGGGCCTGGACCGGCGGCGGCGCGGCCGGGGCCTGGCCCGCGGGGCTCTCGCCCTGGCCTTCGGCGGTCTCCTCGTCGGCCTGGTCGAGCAGCGAGCCGATCGGGTCCACCGCCTCCTGGGCTGCGGCCGGACCCGCCACGAGCAGGGCCGCCATCACGATCGTCGGTAGGGACTTCAAGACGCTCCTCATGCCGCGGCGATGGCCTGCGCAATGGCGATCTGCCGCTCAGCTTGCGCCAGGTGCAGCCGCTCGACCATCCGGCCTTCTACCCGAATGACGCCCTTGGCGGCGTTTTCCGGCGACTTGAAGGCCGCGACGATGGCTTGCGACCAGGCAAGCTCTTCCGCCGAAGGGCTGAAGGCGGCGTTGGCCGGGTCGATCTGGCGCGGATGGATCAGGGTCTTGCCGTCGAAGCCGAACTCCACCCCCTGGTCGCACTGGGAAATCAGGCCCGCCTCGTCGTCGATGCCGTTGAACACGCCGTCGAGCACCGTGAGCCCGTGGGCCCGGCCGGCCGCGACGATCAGCGACAGCGGGCCGGTCAGCGCCGCGCGCGCCGTCGTCAGCCGGCAGCCCATCTCCTTGGCCAGGTCATTGGTCCCGACCACCAGGGCCGAGAGGCCCGCTCCGGCCCCGGCGATCTGGTCGAGCGCGAACAGCGCCGCGCAGGTCTCGATCATCGCCCACAGCGGCACGCCGGCGGCCTGGGCCGCGCCATAGGCCGCGACGTCGTGGGCCGAGGAGACCTTGGGAACCAGCAGGGCGTCGGGCCGCGCCTCCAGGGCGGCGGCCAGGTCCTCGAGGCCCCAGGGCGTGTCGAGGCCGTTGATGCGGACCACCACCTCGCGCCGGCCAAAGCCGCCCGCCTTCACCGCCTGAGCGGCCTGAGCGCGGGCCAGCTCCTTGGCGTCCGGGGCGACGGCGTCCTCCAGATCGAGGATCACCACGTCGCACGGCAGGTCGCGGGCCTTTTCGATGGCGCGGGCGTTGGCGGCGGGCATGTAGAGGGCGCTGCGGCGCGGCCGGGCGTCGATCAAGGCTCTCGAGGCTCCAGAGAGGATGGCGGAGGCCCAGTCATAGTGGTTAGGATGGCGTCATGACCACCCGATATGACGCCGGCGCCAGGAACGTGTTGGGGGGCGAGCTCGTCCCCTGCTCGCTGGACCCGGTCACCGGCTTCTTCCGCAACGGTTGCTGCGAGACCGGGCCGCACGATCTGGGCCTGCACACGGTCTGCGCGGTGATGACCAAGGACTTCCTGACCTACTCGCGCCTGGTGGGCAACGACCTGTCGACGCCGATGCCGGAGTACGGCTTCGCGGGCCTCAAGCCCGGCGACCGCTGGTGCCTGTGCGCGCCCCGCTGGAAGGAGGCGCTGGACGCCGGCGCCGCACCGCAGGTGGTGCTGGAGGCGACCCACGAGGAAACCCTGGCGATCGTCACGCTCGGCGTGCTCAAGGACCACGCGGTCGAGGCCTAGCCGCCAATTCCTCCCCCATTGGGGGAGGTGGATCGATGCACAGCATCGAGACGGAAGGGGCCTGTTGACTCAGCAATCCCCCTCAGTCGGCCATGCGGCCGACAGCTCCCCCAGCGGGGGAGGCCTCAGAACAGCGGGTATTCGCGCTCCAGGCGGTACCAGGAGCCCTGGTCCGACTGCCAGCTGGAATAGAGCCCGAAGCTGGTGACCCGGAAGGGTTCGGTGTGCAGCAGGTTGTTCGACTGGATCCAGACCGCGACCTCGGCCGGATTGGGGCGGCGCAGATAGGCCAGGGTCACATGCGGCTTGTAGCTGCGGGTGTCGGGCTTCAGCCCGGCGCGGCGGACCGCCACCTCGCAGGCGCGGGCCAGGCGGCGCAGGGGTTCGCTCTCGTTCACCCCGGCCCAGACCGCGTGGATGTCGGCGCCCTCGCCGAAGTCGCCGACGCCTTGCAGGGACAGCTCCATCGGCCCGCCAGCCACGGTGGTGAGCTCGGCGTCGACATCCGCGGCCACGTTCTCGGCGACGTCGCCGATGAACCGCAAGGTGATGTGAAACGCCTCGGCCGGCCGCCAACGCGCGCCCGGCAGATGGTCCTGGCGCGGCGCCAGTTCTGCGGCGATGTCCTCGGGAATGGCGATGGCGGCGAAGAGGCGGATCATGGAGACCTACCTAAGTTGAAGCTCTGCTGACGCAATCGTAATCGCTCAAGCCTTGCACGGACCCGACCGGAACACGATATTCGCAGACGCGCCCGCTAGGGGCGTCGAATTAAAGGGCCTTGTCTCTGATGAGCGACTTCAACCGCGGCTACGCGCGCACGGTCCCCGCAGATCGCGCCGACATGTCGGTGGACGCGGGTCTGCGCAGCTTCATGCTCGGCGTCTACAACAAGGTGGCGCTGGGACTTCTGCTCTCCGCCGGCTTGGCGTTCCTGACCGGATCGTTCCCGCCGGTTCGCGACCTGATGTTCAATGTCTCGCCCACGGGCAAGGTCGGCTACACCCTGCTCGGCATGATCGTGGCCTTCGCGCCGCTGGCCGTGATCCTCTTCGGCGCCTTCGCCATGAAGAACGTCACCCCGCGTTCGTCGGGCATCTACTACTGGACCATCGTCGGCCTCATCGGCGCGGGTCTGGGCGTGCTGACCTTCGTCTATACGGGCGCGTCGATCTTCTCGACCTTCCTGATCACCGCGGCGGCCTTCGGCGGCCTGTCGCTGTTCGGCTACACGACCAAGAAGGACCTCACCGGGTTCGGCAGCTTCCTGATCATCGGCCTGTTCGGCCTGATCATCGCCAGCGTCGTGAACATCTTCCTGGCCAACTCGATGATGAGCTTCATCATCAGCGTGCTGGGCGTGCTGATCTTCGCGGGCCTGATCGCCTACGACACCCAGCGCCTGAAGATGAGCTACTACGAGATGGGCGGCGACCAGACGGCCATCAGCGTGGCCACCAACTACGGCGCGCTGAGCCTGTACCTAAACTTCATCAACCTGTTCCAATTCCTGCTCAGCATCTTCGGCGACCGCCGCTAGATCCCAGATCCAGGAACGAGAGTTCGAAGCCCCGGCGGGAAACCGCCGGGGCTTTTGTTTGGGGAGCGCCCTACTCGACGACCTTGAAGCGGCCCTTCTCGAAGAACCGCAGCACCTGGTCCAGCTCGTGACCGCGGCGCAGGATCATGCCGCCCTGGCCGAGCACCGCCCAGGCGCCCTGGCGGCGGGCCAGGGCCGGACGTTTCTCGATGCGATAGAGCGGCGCCTCGGAGGCGCGGCGGAACACCGAGAAGACGCAGGCGTCGCTGAGCGAGCCGATGCCGTAGTCGCGCCACTCGCCGGCGGCGACCATTCGGCCATATAGGGCAAGAAGGCGGTTGAGCTCCCGGCGCTCGAAGAAGACCGGGGAGCTGCGGACAGGCTGCTGTTGCGGATCGAGCGCCATCGAGGCGAACGTGCCTCAATTCCTGTTCGCCGACAAATCCTCAGTTGGAGAACGACGTTGCAGCCGCGACACGGGCGGTCTGGATTCTAAATCAACCGTAACCTTGCGCCACGGAAAGACCTTATTTCGGTCGTTCGGGCGCCTGATCCGCCCTTGATAGTCACATTGTCGGTTGGTCGGAACCTGCTGGTCCCGGATCCTGAACAGCCCCCCCAGCCCCCCTGGATCGTGGGCTTCGGTCAACCGGCGCCTCTTCACAGAGCCCCCAATGCGAGCCCGCGCGGACCTCCCCCCGCTCCGCGCGGGCTTCGTTGTGTCCGCCCCTGGGCGACACGACCCTGGCTTGTGCGATCGCGCCATTCGGCTGACACTGCACGCAGAGGGGGAGTCCATGCCAATTCATCACGTCGCGCGGCTACGGCCGCTTCTCGCCGCCATCGCCGCGGCGTCCCTGTTCGCCGCCCAGCCCAGCCAGGCGGCCATGCTGACCAGGGAATCCGCCGGGGCGGAATTGCAGACCATGCCGCTCTTCAAGGTGCTGGCCGAGCACTACGCCGCCACCTACGACAAGATGCTGACCATGATGGTCGAAGGGGTGAACAATGGCCGGCGGCTGCAGGACGTCACCGCCGAACTCAACCCGATCTACGTCGGCCTGGTCGGCGAACAGCTGCCGAAGGCCAATATCGAGAACAGCCAGGCCATGCTGCGGCTAGTGATCGAGCAGGGCAAGGCGGCCGGGGCGATCGATCCGCAGCTGTGCCTCTCGCTGCTCGGCCTCGCCAAGCCGGCCAAGCCGCTGGCGACGCAGCTGCCGGCGGAACTGGTCGCCAAAGAGCAGGCGATTTCGGCCAGGTTGCTTGAACAGACGGCGCTCGCACCCGAGGCCCCAACGGCCGCGATGACGGATGCGCTGCTGGAGAAGATCGCGTTCGAGGCCTACGACGCGATGCCGGGCGACCAGCTGCGCGCGGCGATGCGTGGGATCGACGGAGATCCGAAAAAGGCGGTGACGCCTCTCCAGCAGACCGCCTACTGCGAATTCTCTATCGCCATGCTCGAGACGATCGAAGAGATGCGGCCGATCGAGGGCTCGCGGGCATTCAAGGGCCTGATGGCCTACAAGTAGCGCCTACTCCCGCACCAGCGCGCCGAGGATCTTGCCGCCGTCCTTGGCCTGGACGAGGACGGCGGTCACCAGCCCTTCCTCGCTCGGCTCCGGCATGCGGAACGCGGTGGGGCGGCCGCGCCAGGCGCCCAGGCGCTTGATCTCCCGCACGACATTGCGGTGCTTCACGGTCTGGCCGCGGTTGTCGCCCTTCTTGACCACCACGTCGTGTTCGCGCGGGTCGTAGCGGACCATCCAGACCTCGGCGCCGCCGCGCGGGACGCGGCCCGAACCGACATCGACCCGCCGTGGGGCGAGAAAGGCCATGTCCGGCGGATCCTGTGGGGCCTTGGCGGCCTGGCCGACCAACCGCTCGACCTTCTCGGTCTGCAGGCCGCCGGCCTGGACGCGGCCGTCCACCACCACCTGGGGCGTATAGGGCTCGCGCAGGTCCAGCCGCGCGACATAGGCCTTCTGGCGGGCGGCGAACTCCGGCTTGGCGAAGGTGTCGGGCCAGCCGAGATAGTCCCAGTAGTCGACCGGGAAGGTCAGGGCGAGCACGCCCTCGCGCTGGGCCAGCTTGCCCAGGAAGGCGTTGGCCTCACCGCAGGACGCGCAACCTTGCGCCGTGAACAGCTCCACCACCACCGGCGGCTTGGCGAGCACGGCGGCGGGCATGGCGCAGAGAATGAGGCTGAGAAGCGCGGCCTTGGGCATCGTGGCGCAATTAAGCGGACTTCCCTGTGCTTTGGATTTCAACAAGGCGTGACCAGCTTTCGACCGTCGCTGAAAACGAAAGAGGGGGCCTGCACAGCGGCAGGCCCCCTTCAACTCGTGACCTACCTCTCGATGGGCGAGAGGCGAGCCATGACCCTTAGGCCGCCGAGCCGGCGGCCAGGTTGCGCAGCACGTAGTTCAGCACGCCGCCGTTCTTGAAGTATTCAAGCTCGGTCGGGGTGTCGATGCGGCAGCGGACCGGGAAGCGGGCGATGCGGCCGTCCGACGGGCGGTACATCTCGACCGTCAGCTGCTTGCGGGGCGCGAGCTCCGTCAGGCCGCGGATGGTGACGATTTCCTCGCCGGTCAGGTTCAGCTTCTGCCAGCCGTCCTGGGTAAACTGCAGCGGCAGCACGCCCATGCCGACCAGGTTCGAGCGGTGGATGCGCTCGAAGCTTTCGGCGATGACCGCACGGACGCCCAGCAGCTTGGTGCCCTTGGCGGCCCAGTCACGCGACGAACCGGTGCCGTATTCCTTGCCGGCGAACACCACCGCCGGGCGGCCTTCGCCCTGGTAGCGCATGGCCGCGTCGTAGATCGACATGACGTCGCCCGACGGGAAGTGCTTGGTCACGCCGCCTTCGATTTCCGGGGTGATCTTGTTGCGGATCCGGATGTTGGCGAAGGTGCCGCGCATCATGATCTCGTGGTTGCCGCGGCGCGCGCCGTAGGAGTTGAACTCCGTGGCGGGCACTTGGCGTTCACGCAGGTAGACGCCGGCCGGCGAGGTCGCCTTGATCGAACCGGCCGGGCTGATGTGGTCGGTGGTGATCGAGTCGCCGAACACGCCGAGGATGCGGGCTTCGACGATGTCGGTGACCGGCTCCGGCTCCATCTTCATGTTCTGGAAGTACGGCGGGTTCTGCACGTAGGTCGAACCCATGTCCCAGGCGTAGGTCTGGCCGCCGGAGACCTTGATCCCCTGCCAGTTCTTGTCGCCCTTGAAGACGTCGGCGTAGCGGGTGGCGAACATCTTCTGGGTGACGTGCTTGCGCTGCAGCGTCGCGATCTCTTCCGAGGTCGGCCAGATGTCCTTCAGGAACACCGGGTTGCCGTCCTTGCCTTCGCCGAGCGACTCGGTGGCCAGGTCGATGTTCATCGAGCCGGCCAGGGCGTAGGCGACCACCAGCGGCGGCGAGGCCAGGTAGTTGGCGCGGACGTCCTGGTTCACGCGGCCTTCGAAGTTGCGGTTGCCCGAGAGCACCGAGCAGGCGACCAGGTCATTGGCGTTGACCGCCTCGGCGATGGCTTCCGGCAGCGGGCCGGAGTTGCCGATGCAGGTGGTGCAGCCGTAGCCGACCAGGTTGAAGCCGAGGGCGTCCAGCGACTTGGTCAGGCCGGCGGCCTTCAGGTAGTCGGTGACCACCTGCGAGCCGGGGGCCAGCGAGGTCTTCACCCACGGCTTGACCTTCAGGCCCTTCTCGACCGCCTTCTTGGCGACCAGGCCGGCGGCGATCAGCACCGAGGGGTTGGAGGTGTTGGTGCAGGAGGTGATGGCGGCGATCACCACGTCGCCGTTGCCGACGTCGAACTTCTCACCGGCCACCGGCACGCGGGGCTCTTCGCCCGACTTGCCGAAGTCCTTGGCCAGGGCGGACTTGAATTCCGAGGCGGCGTCCGACAGCAGCACGCGGTCCTGCGGGCGCTTGGGGCCGGCCAGCGAGGGCAGCACGGCGCCGAGGTCGAGTTCGAGGGCGTCGGTGAACACCGGGTCCGGATCGCCGGCTTCGACCCACATGCCCTGGGCCTTGGCGTAGGCCTCGACCAGATCGGCGCGGTGCGGGTCACGGCCGGTGGCGCGCAGATAGTCGATGGTCGCGCGGGTGACCGGGAAGAAGCCGCAGGTGGCGCCGTATTCCGGAGCCATGTTGGCGATGGTCGCCTGGTCTTCCAAGGTCAGGCCGGCGAGGCCCGGGCCGAAGAACTCGACGAACTTGCCGACCACGCCCTTCTTGCGGAGCATCTGGGTGACGGTCAGCACCAGGTCGGTGGCGGTGGCGCCGTCCGGCAGCGCGCCGGTCAGCTTGAAGCCAATGACTTCCGGGATCAGCATCGGGATCGGCTGGCCCAGCATGGCCGCTTCGGCCTCGATGCCGCCAACGCCCCAGCCCAGCACGGCCAGGCCGTTGATCATGGTGGTGTGGCTGTCGGTGCCGACCACGGTGTCCGGATAGGCGACGCTCTCGCCGCCTTCTTCATTCAGCCACACGGTCTGGGCCAGGTACTCAAGGTTCACCTGGTGGCAGATGCCGGTGCCGGGGGGCACGACGCGGAAGTTGTTGAAGGCCGAGGAGCCCCAGCGCAGGAAGCGGTAGCGCTCGATGTTGCGCTCGTACTCGCGCTCGACGTTCTCGCCGAAGGCCTTGGCGGTGCCGAAGTAGTCCACCATCACCGAGTGGTCGATGACCAGGTCGACGGGGTTCAGCGGGTTGATCTTCTCGGGGTTGGCGCCGAGGGCGGTCATGGCGTCGCGCATGGCGGCCAGGTCGACCACGGCCGGAACGCCGGTGAAGTCCTGCATCAGCACGCGGGCCGGACGGAAGCTGATTTCGTGTTCGACGGCGCCCTTGTTGTCGAGCCAGGCGGCCAGCGCCTTCAGGTCGTCGGGACCCACGGTCGAACCATCTTCGTTGCGCAGCAGGTTCTCAAGCAGCACCTTCATCGAGACGGGCAGACGCGCCACGTTCGAAAGACCGGCTTCCTCTGCCGCGCGAAGGCTGTAGTAGACGTAGGTCTTGTCGCCGACGACCAGTTCGCGGCGGGTCTTCAGGCTGTCGTTAGACGCCATATCAGGGATCCTTCCTCTGTTCTCGGCCGCTCTTGGACCACATCGGGGATCGCGCGCTTTTCGGGGCGGACACACAGCGTTCGTCCCAGCGCCGCGTACGCCCCCCAAGGTGGCGACGGCCGCGGGCGTCATAGACCGTACTTCCCTAACCGTCCATGCAGGCGGGCCTAATTCCTTGCTACCTGAGAATCACCCGCAAGGAGCCGCGCTTTGATCGAGCGGCTGGTGATCGAAAACCTGGCGCTGAGGCGGGGCGGACGGCTGTTGTTCGCGGGCCTTGGGCTGGAGCTTCCAGCCGGCCGAGCGGCGGCGTTGGTGGGCCGAAACGGGGCGGGCAAGACCAGCCTGTTGCGGGCCATCGCCGGCCTGGTCAGCCCCGAGGCCGGAGCCATTCGGTTCGGCGGGTTGGAGCCGGAGGACGCGCGGGCCGAACACCTCCATCTGGCCGGGCACCAGGACGGCCAGAAGCCAGCCCGCACAGCCTGGGAGGAACTGAGCTTCTGGGCCCGCTGGAACGGCGCCTCGGAAGCGGCCGCCCGCGAGGCCGCCGCGCAACTGGACCTGACCCGCCTGCTGGAACTGGAGGTGCGCCGACTGTCGGCCGGCCAGCGGCGGCGGCTGTCGCTGGCGCGCCTGCTGGCCGCGCCGCGCGCGCTGTGGCTGCTGGACGAGCCGCTCAGTCCGCTGGACGCCGACTGGCGCGCCCGGTTCGGCGAGATCATGGCCCAGCATCTGGCCGGCGGCGGCCTGATCGTCGCGGCCGTGCACGATCCGCTGCCCATTGCGGCCATGAGCGTCGAGATCGCCGCTGCGGAGCAGCCGGCATGAGCCGCGCCATGGCCCTGCTCTCGCGCGAAGCGGCCCTGGCCTGGGGCCGCGGCGGCGGACCGATGGTCTCGCTGGCCTTCTACGCCGGGGTCGCGACCCTGCTGCCGCTGGCGACCGGTCCGGAGCCGGCGCGGCTGGCGGCGATCGCGCCCGGCGCGGCCTGGGTGGCCCTGGCGCTGGCGGCGCTGCTGTCGCTGGATCGCCTGTTCGAGCGCGACTACGAGGACGGAGCGCTGGACCTGCTGACCCTGTCGCCAGTCCCGCTGGAGATCGCCTGCGCGATCAAGTGCCTGGGTCAATGGCTGGCGACCGCCGCGCCGCTGGCCTTCGCCGCGCCGCTGGCGGCCATCGCCCTGGGGGCCAAGCCGCACCTGGCCCCGCTGGTCTTCGCCTGCGCGCTGATGGGCGGCCTGGCCTTCGCCTTTGTCGGCGGGATCGGCGCGGCGCTCAGCCTCGGGGCGCGGCGTGGCGGGCTGCTGACCGCGGTGATCGTGCTGCCGCTGTTCGTGCCGCCGGTGATCTTCGGCGGCGGCGCGCTCGACGCCTTCGCCGGCGGTCTGCCGTGGACCGGGGGCTTCGCCCTGCTGGCCGCCTATGCCGCGGCGGCGGTGGCGCTGGGCCCGATCGCCATGGCCGCCGCCTGCCGCAACGCGCTCAGCTAGTCCCGGCCTTCAATTCGTCACCGGCGGCTTGGGCTTGGGCTGCCACATGGCGTTGACGATCACCCAGCGGTCGCCGAAGCGGCCGAGGTGGAAATAGTCCACGAACCAGGGCGTCTCCACCCGCGCCACCGCGACGTCGCCTGCGATGTCGAGCACCCTCACCGAGCGGTCCCACTGGTCGCGCGGCGTCTTCAGCGCGCCCTGGCGGGTGAGGTCGACCAACTCGTCCTTGCTCATTTCGCGCAGGCCCAGGGGCGCGTCCGGTTTCGCCGCCACCGCACGCTTGGCCAAATCGGGATGCAGCGAGCGCGCGACGCGAGCCGGATCGCCCTCCAGCTGGCCGTCGACATAGTCGTAGGCCGTGGCCTCGATCTTCTGCACGGCGATCGGGTCCAGCCCCTCGGCGAGCGCGGGCGAGGCGGCGAGCGCGCAGGTCAGGGCCAAGCCGGCGAGGATGGTCCGCATGGGTCGGTATCTCCAGTAGCGGGCGAGGGCGCCCTGTCTCGCGGCCGACACAGCCAAGCCGATTACCGCCCCGTTTGTTGAAACGCCGCAAGTCTCCGACGGAACCGACGAACAGCGCCGTTCAACCGTCAGAGGGGCGATGACCGGAGCTATGAAATGAAGTTGACCCAATTCGCGCCGCTGGCGCTCGGTGGAATATTGCTGGCCGGGGCCAGCCCCAGCCTGGCGCAACAGCCGCCGCCCGCCGCCGGCGCGCCCCAGGCTGGCCCCGGCGCTCAGCGCGAATGGAGCCGGCCCGACCCTGCGGCCATGGCTGCGCGTCGCGCCGAGCACCTGCGCGCCACGCTGCAGCTTCGTCCCGACCAGGAACCGGCGCTGAAGGCCTTCCTCGAGGCCGGCAAGCCTGCCGAGCGTCCGGCGCGCGGCGACCGGCAGGCGACGGCCAACCTGACGACGCCCCAGCGGCTGGACGCGGCCCGCGCCCGGATGACCGAGCGCATGGCCAGGTTCGACCAGCGCGCGGCGGCCACCAAGCGGTTCTACGCCCAGCTCAACCCGGCGCAGCAGAAGGCCTTCGACGCCATGGCCGCCCAGCGCGGCATGGGCGGCGGCAAAGGCGGACGCCACGGACCCGGCCCCGGCCCCGGCCGCGGGTAGCCGCCCAACTGTGTTAGAAGGGACGGGCGATGCTGTTCAAGGCGCCCGTCCTGGACGCCATCGCGGAAGGCAAGGTCGACCTGGCCTTCCGCCGATGGCGCAAGCCCACCGTCAAGGCCGGTGGAACCCTGACCACGCGCGTTGGGGTGCTGGCCATCGACGAGGTGACAATCGTCGAGCCCGAGGCGGTCACCGAGGCCGAGGCCCGCCGCGCCGGATACCGCTACGTCGCGTCGCTGCTGGCGGCGACCGCCGGCGACCTGCCGCTCCACCGCATTGCGTTCCGGCTCGCCGGCGAGGATCCGCGCAAGGCCATGCGCGAGGACCACAGCGACCAGGCGCTGGACGAGGTGGAGGCGGCTCTGGCGCGGCTGGACGCCCGCAAGCCCTGGACCGCGGATCTGCTGACCCTGATCGCCGCGAACCCCCGCGTGCGCGCCCCGGACCTGGCCGCCCGACTCGGCCGCGAGACGCTTCCGTTCAAGGCTGACGTGCGCAAGCTGAAGGCCCTGGGCCTGACCGAGAGCCTGGAGGTCGGCTACCGGCTGTCGCACCGCGGAGAAGTCCTTATGTCCCGCCGCTTGCAGGCGGCCGCGCCGGGCGCTAAGCCGCGACCATGATCCCGGCGCCGGCCTTCCTGTCGAATCCAGAGCGGTTCATGGCCTTTTCACGCTGGGCCGCGCCGATGTTCGGCGCCATCGCGGTCGTCCTGGCCCTGGCCGGCCTGTGGCTCGGCTTCACCGCGCCGGAAGACTACCAGCAGGGCGACACCGTGCGGATCATGTTCGTGCACGTCCCGGCCGCCTGGATGAGCATGTTCGTCTATGTCTGCCTGGCTGTGGCCAGCTTCCTGGCGCTGGTGTTCCGCCACGCCCTGGCCGACGCGGCCGCCCAGGCTGCCGCCCCGCTAGGAGCGGCCTTCACCTTCCTGGCCCTGGTCACCGGCGCGCTGTGGGGCCGGCCGATGTGGGGCGCCTGGTGGGTCTGGGACGCACGACTGACCTCGGTGCTGGTGCTGTTCCTGGTCTATCTCGCCTACATGGCGCTGCGCGCCTCGCTGGACGACGAGACCAAGGCCGCGCGGGCCGGGGCGATCCTGGCCCTGGTCGGGGCGGTGAACCTGCCGGTGGTCAAGTTCTCGGTCGACTGGTGGAACACCCTGCACCAGGGCGCCTCGGTGTTCCGCGCCGAAGGCCCGGCCATGACCAACGACTTCCTGTGGCCGCTGCTGCTGATGGGCCTGGCCTTCATGTCGGCGTTCGGATCGCTCTGGCTGGTCGGCATTCGCGCCCAGGTCTGGCGCCGCCGCGCCGAGGCCGCCGCCCTGCGCGCGGCGAGGGGATAGAATGCTCGATCTCGACGCCGGCAAGTACGCCGCCTTCGTGTGGCCGGCCTACGGCCTGACCGCCCTGGTGTTCCTGGGTATGATCGTCTTCACCCTGCGCGCCTCGGCCCGCTGGCGGCGCAAGGCCGAGCAGGACGGACGATGAACCGCTGGCTGGCCTTCCTGCCGCTGGCCGCCCTGCTGGCGCTCGGCGTGCTGTTCAGCCTCTACTCGCTCAAGCGCGACCCGCAGGTGCAGCCCGACGCCCTGGTCGGCAAGCCCCTGCCGGACCTGGTGCTGCCGGCGCTCGACACCGGCCGGCCGGTGCGCCTGCACGACGCCGCCCAGCCCGCGCCGGTGCTGGTCAACGTCTTCGCCTCCTGGTGCGCGCCGTGCGAGATCGAGCACCCGGTGCTGGTCGACCTCAAGAAGCAGGGCGTGCGCATCGTCGGCGTCGCCTACAAGGATGCGCCGGAGAACACCAAGGCCTTCCTCGGCCGCCTCGGCGACCCCTTCGCCGAGCGGCTGGTCGATCGTGACGGACGGGCCGGCATCGACCTTGGCGTCACCGGAGTGCCGGAGACCTATCTGGTCGGCGCGGACGGCGTGATCCTCGCCAAGCACACCGGGCCGCTGACCCCGGAAAAGGCCCGCGAGCTGCTGGCCAAGGCGCCGCGTTAACCAATCCCCCCCCCGTTAACCAATCCTTGAGGCGACGCAGCAAACGGTCGCCAGGGTTTCGTTAACCATAAAGCCAGCGCCGTGAGCACCATTCGTCCGCCCATCTTCCCGACCAGCCAGCAGCCGGCGCAGAGCTCCAGCTCCGCCCGCAGCGCGGGTCAACGGGCGTTCTTCGAGGCGGCGATGGGCCGGCCTGCCGTCGCTCAGACCCCGGCCCAGGAAAACCGCGCCGAAGCGCCGGTGCAGAAGGTTCCAGTCAACCCCGCCGAACCGCCGCAGAAGATCCTGCGCCCCGGCTCGCTGCTAGACATCCGGGTCTAGGCGGCTTTCTTCAGCTTCTTCTTCTTCGGCTTGTCGGCCTTGGCCTTCTTCGGCTTGGCCGGCTTGTCGGCCTTCAGCTTCTTGACCAGCGGGACCGGCGCAGCGGCGGCCTCGTCGCCGGCCCGGACCAGATCGCGCAGCACTCCGGTCAGGGCCTCGCGCTTGGCGGTCGAAAGCAGGCGCAGCAGCCGCGTGTCGGCGGCGGCCATCTTCGGCTTGGCCTCGGCCAAGGCCAGACGCCCCGCCTCGGTCAGGCTGACGGCGTTGGCCCGGGCGTCGGAGGTCGAACGTTGCCGCTCCAGCAGACCCTTGGCGATCATTCGCGCAGCCATGTCGGCCAGGGTCGAGCGGTCGATGCCGGTGACCCTCACCAGATCGGTCTGGGTCAGGCCCTCATGCGCCTCGACCGCCGCCAGCACAGCATACTGGCGCTGGGTGACGCCGCTCTCGCCAAGTTCATCGGCATAGATGTCGAGGGCCAGTTGCAGCGCCCTATGCAGCAAGTGGCTGGGCGACTTCTCAAGCGCCGGGAGCCCCTTGCGGGTCCGCTCAGGCGCCGGCTGCTCACTCTTACCCTGGGACTTCGACTTGGCCATCGGCTCCACCCCTCGCCTGTCGACTGCCCCGGACGTTACCGGCGCATGGTGTCGGTTTAACGACAGATGGTCAGTAGGCGTTGCAAGCGTGACGGCTTCAAGTGGAAGCCGCGACCGTCACGCTATGAATTGTCCAGAAAGGGTCTGGCGCCCGGGGCGCTACTCGACGTGCGGCGGCGGGGGCTCGTCGGTCTTGGCGTACTTCATCATCAGCGGCACCTGAGCGAACGAGAACAGCACCGAGATCACCAGCAGGCCCGGGAAGCGGAACACCACCCAGATATCGTCCGGCTGGGTGCGCCAGACCGCCTCGTTCAGCGCCGCCAGGGCCAGGAAGAACAGGCCGTAGTTGAGGGTCAGCTTGCGCCAACCGACGTCGGGCATCTTCACCGCGTCGCCCAGCAGGGCTTTCAGCGGATTCTTGCGCAGCACCAGGCCGCCGAGCAGGGCGACCCCGAACGCCGCGTTCATCACCGTCGGCTTCATCTTCACGAAGCGCACGTCATGGAAAACCAGGGTCAGGCCGCCAGCCACCAGCGCCGCGCCGCCGGCGATCAGCGGGAACGGGGCGATGCGCCGCTCGAACACCAGCCCGACCAGCAGGCCGACCGCCGAGCCGGCGACCAGCGCCCAGGTCGCCTGCACCAGGGCGTCCTTGGACTCCATGCCGCCGACGACCTTCAGCGCGAAGAACGCCCCGACAAACGCCACCAGGCCGCCGTAGTCGACCACGCCGCGCACCCATTTGCGGCCGGTAGGGGAAAGGGTCATGCGTCTTCCAGGCCGACGAGGGAACGGGCGAAGGCGCGGGCCTTGAACGGCTGGAGATCGTCGATCCCCTCACCCACGCCGATGAGCTTGATGGGGGAGTCGGAGGCCTGGGCCACCGGCACCAGCACGCCGCCGCGGGCGGTGCCGTCCAGCTTGGTCATGACGATGCCCGACACGCCGATCTGGTTGCCGAAGATATTTTCCTGGGCCAACGCATTGCGCCCGACGGTGGCGTCCAGCACCAGCAGGGTCTCGTGCGGCGCGTCGGGATCGACCTTCTTGACCACCCGGATGACCTTGAGCAGCTCGTCCATCAGGCCCTGCTTGTTCTGCAGGCGGCCGGCGGTGTCGATCAGCACCACGTCATAGCCCTCGGCCTTGGCCCGCTCGAGGGCGTCGAAGGCCAGGCCGGCGGCGTCCGAGCCGGTCGGGCGCGACATGAAGTCGGCGCGCGCGCGCTCGGCCCAGACCTTCAGTTGCTCGACCGCCGCGGCGCGGAAGGTGTCGCCGGCGACGACCAGCACCTTGGCCCCGCGCGAGGTCAGGTCGGCGGCGATCTTGCCCAGGGTGGTGGTCTTGCCCGAGCCGTTAACGCCAATGAACATCACCACATAGGGCCGCGGCCCCGACAGCGGCTCGAAGTCGCCCTCGCGGCTCTCGAGCTCGGCGCCGATGGCCTCGGCCAGGGCTTCCTTGATTTCGTTCTCGTCGACGCTCTTGCCGAACTTGGCGTCGGAGAAGCGCTGGGTGATGCGCGCAGCCGAATGCGGGCCGAGATCGGCCTCGATCAGCATCTCCTCCAGCTCGTCGAGCTTGGCCTGGTCCAGCGGCTGCTTGGTGAAGGTGGAGACCACCTGTTCCGACATCTGCTTGGACGAGCGCGAAAGCCCGTCGGTGAGACGCTGGAACCAGCCCTTCTTCGGTTCGGTCATGGGCCTGCTTCTAGCCGCTGAAATGGTTGCGCGATAGAGGATGCGACATGGAAGCCCTGTCCGTCGCCTTCACCTGGCTCGACTTCGCCGCCGTCGCCGTGTTCGGGGCGTCGGGCGCCCTCGCGGCCGCCCAGCGCAAGCACGACATCGTCACCTTCGGCTTCTTCGCCGCGGTCACCGGCGTCGGCGGCGGGACCATGCGCGACCTGCTGATCGGCGCGCCGGTGTTCTGGGTGGCCAAGCCCGACTACGTGATCGTCTGCATCGCCGCCGCCGCGGCCGTTTGGGTCTTCGGGACCGGCCATGCGCGGATGAAGGTGCTTCTGTGGCTCGACGCCCTGGGCATGGCCGCCTACAGCGTGGTCGGCGCGGCCAAGGCGCTGGCGCTCGGCGCGCCGCCGTTCGTCGCGGTGGTGATGGGCGTGCTGACCGCCTGCTTCGGCGGCATCATCCGCGACGTCCTGGCGGGCGAGCCCTCGGTGCTGCTGCGGCGGGAGATCTATGTCACCTGCGCCCTGGTCGGAGCCGGCGTCTATGTCGTGCTCTACATGCTCGGCGTGACTGGTTTCGCGGCGGGCGTCGCCGGCTTTGCCGCAGCCTTCGCCTTGCGGGCGGCGGCGATGCTGTGGGGCTGGACGCTGCCGGCCTTCCCCGGGCGCGGCGACGAACGCGGCTAATCCTCAGCCCGCGGCCAGGTCTCGGTGTCGTGGTCGGGATGCTGGCGGCTGACGATGGCGGCGTAAAAGCCTTCCAGCTTCTCGTTTTCCGCCACAGGACGGCCCGGCAGGCGCGCCAGTTCGTCGGCATAGGGAAGCTTGGAGTCCTGGCCGATCTGCAAAACCGGAACGATGCCTGCGGGATCGTCGAACACGCCGATGGCGATGTTCAGCGGCCAACCCTCGGCCTGGTAAGAGAGCGGCGTGCCGCACTCGGCGCAGAAGCCGCGCTGCACGGTGTCCGAACTCTGGAAATAGCTTGGCGCGCCCCGCGTCCACTCCAGGTCATAGACGTCGACGAAAGGGCCGAAGAAGCCGCCCATCGCCTTCTGGCACATGCGGCAGTGGCAGATGCTGGCCCGGCCCAGGCGCCCGGCCCGGAAACGGATGGCCCCGCACTGACATCCGCCGGAATGGCTCATTCCGCCGCCTCCAGCACCGCGACCTCGGCGGTCGCCTTGCCGTCGGCATGGCCGGTGATGCGCAGCGGCGCGATCGAGCCGACCGCCGCCTCGCCGGTGAAGGCGATCTCGGTGAAATCCTCGGCCCTAGCGACCCCGGCCCGTTCGACCAGCCCGGTGATCTGGCGGCCGACCTGACGGTCCAGGTGGCGCACGAGCGCGGCGTCTCCAGCCGCGCGCAGGCGGGCGGCGCGCTCCTTGATCACCGGGCGCTGCAGTTGCGGCATCCGCGCGGCGGGGGTGCCCGGCCGCGGGCTGAACGGGAAGACGTGCAGGAACGACAGCCCGGCCTCCTCCACGAGGCGCAGGGTGTTCTCGAACATCTCCTCGGTCTCGGTCGGGAAGCCGGCGATCAGGTCGGCG
Source organism: Phenylobacterium sp. P4_E10 (assembly GCF_056401675.1). NCBI lineage: Bacteria > Pseudomonadati > Pseudomonadota > Alphaproteobacteria > Caulobacterales > Caulobacteraceae > Phenylobacterium > Phenylobacterium sp. P4_E10. The sequence goes on from NZ_JBFUIW010000017.1 coordinate 28,052, forward strand.
CCGAAGGCGGTGTCGGGACGCACGGCGCGCACGTCGGCGACCAGCTTCAGCGCATCGGCGCGCAGGTGGCGGCGCTTCATTCGCTTGAGGATCATGTCGTCGCCGGCCTGCAGCGAGAGGTGCAGGTAGGGCATCAGCCGAGCATCCTCGGCCAGGCAGCGCATCAGGTCGGGATCGATCTCGGCGGCGTCGATCGACGACAGCCGCAGCCGCGGCAGGTCGGGGACCAGCTTCAGGATCCGCGCCACCAGTTGGCCCAAGGTCGGCTGACCGGGCAGGTCGGCGCCCCAGCTGGTGATGTCGACCCCGGTCAGCACCACTTCCTGATAGCCCTGGGCGGTCAGCTTGCGGACCTGTTCGACCACCTCGCCGGCCGCCGCGGAGCGCGAGTTTCCACGGCCATAGGGGATGATGCAGAAGGTGCAGCGGTGATCGCAGCCGTTCTGGACCTCGACATAGGCCCGGGCGCGATCCTTCAGCCCGTCGATCAGATGACCGGCGGTCTCGCGCACGCTCATGATGTCGTTGACGCGGACCTTCCCCTCGGGGACCCGCTCGGCATAGGCGCCGGCCTGCGACTTCTCGGCGTTGCCGAGCACCAGGTCGACCTCCTCCATCGCGGCGAAGGCGGCCGGGTCGATCTGCGCCGCGCAGCCGGTGACGATCAGCTTGGCGTCGGGGTTTTCGCGGCGCGCCTTGCGGATCGCCTGGCGCGCCTGGCGCACCGCCTCGTTGGTGACGGCGCAGGTGTTGAAGACGATGGCGTTCGACAGCCCGTCCTCGGCCGCCCGCGCGCGGATGACCTCGCTCTCATAGGCGTTCAGCCGGCAGCCGAAGGTGACGATGTCGACGCCGTGCGCATCGGCCTGCGCCGTGCGCGGCGACAGCGCAAACTCCTCGGCGTGGTCGTTGTGCGTGCTCACGGCAGGGTTCCCGTGAAGTCGACCTGGGCGGGTCCGGTCATGATCACATGTCCGTCGCTCTCGCGCCATTCGATGGTCAGCTCGCCGCCGTCGAGCACCAGGGTCGCCTTGCGATCGACCAGGCCGCGCCGGTACGAGGCGACCAGGGCCGCGCAGGCGCCGGTGCCGCAGGCCTTGGTGAGGCCCGCGCCGCGCTCCCAGACCTTCAGCCGGATGCGGTCGCGGCTGACGATCTGCGCGAAGCCGACATTGACGCCTTCGGGGAACAGCCGGTGATACTCGATCATCGGGCCGACCTGGACCACCGGCGCGGTCTCGGCGTCCGGCACGAAGAACACCACGTGCGGATTGCCCATCGAGACGCAGCCGGGCGTGTGCAGGATCGGGTCGTCGATCGGGCCGACCTGCAGCTCTATGCCGCGGGTGTCCATCTCCTCCTCGAGCGGAATCTGGCGCCAGTCGAGGCCCGGCTCGCCCATGTCGACGCTGACGACCTTGTCGCCGGCCCGGCTGGCGGTCAGCAGGCCGCCGCGGGTCTCGATCACCGCCTGGTCGCGGCCGGAAGCCTCCATCAGCAGCCAGCCGACGCAGCGGCTGGCGTTGCCGCAAGCCCCGACCTCTTCGCCATCGGCGTTCCAGAAGCGGACCTTGGCGTCAGCTTCCTGCGAGGGCTCGATGGAAACCAGCTGATCGCAGCCGATCCCGCCCTCGCGATTGGCGATGGCGCGCACCTCTTCGGGCGACGGCGCGAAGGGCGCGGATCGGGCCTCGACCACGACGAAGTCGTTGCCGAGCCCATTCATCTTCAGGAACGGACGGCTCATGGCGGAGGCTATATAGGCGAGAATTGGCCTGCGATCACCTTGCGCGAGACAGAGACTGCCTAGCTCGGTATTCGTTTGCGCCATGAAACTCGTTACTGCGGCGCTTGCAGGCGCCCTTCTCTCCGCCTCGGCCGCCCTGGCTCAGACCGCGCCCGCCGACCCCTTCATCTGGCTCGAAGACATCGACAGCCCCCGCGCCATGGCCTGGGTCGAGGCCCAGAACGCCAAGACCGCGGCCCGGCTGGAGAGCGACGCCCGCTATCCGACCTACCTGGCCGAGGGCCGAGCGATCTTCACCGCCACCGACCGCGTGCCGAAGCCGGACTTCCGCGGGACCGGGGTCGACAATTTCTGGCAGGACGCGGTCAACACCCACGGCCTCTGGCGCACCACCAGCCTCGACAGCTTCAAGGCTGCGGCGCCGGCCTGGAGCACGGTTCTCGACATCGACAAGCTCGCCAAGGACGAAGGCCGCAACTGGTTCTGGAAGGGCGCGACCTGCCTGAAGCCGGACGAGAGCCTCTGCCTGGTGCGGCTCTCCAACGGCGGCGGCGACGCCGTCGAGCTGCGCGAGTTCGACACCGTTTCCAAGACCTTCGTCCAGGGCGGCTTCCGCTCGGCCGAGGGCAAGCAGGGCGCCGACTGGATCGACCAGGGCAGCATCGTCGCCTGGCGTGAATGGACGCCCGGCGAAGTCACCGAGTCGGGCTACGCCTATGTGGTGAAGATCCTCGGCCGCTCGGGCGAGCCGCGCGAGATCTTCCGCGGCCAGAAGACGGACGTGCAAGTCAACGCCAGCGTCCTGCGCGGCGAAGGCGGCAAGGCGCAGGGCGTGCTGATTCAGCGCGGCCTGACCTTCTTCGAGGCCGAGTACAGCCTCTATGTCGACGGTAAGCTGACCAGGGTCGATCTGCCAAAGAAGGCCCAGTTCCAGTCCTATGTCGGCGGCCGGATGATCTTCACCCTGCAGGAGGCCTGGAACGGCTTCGGCTCCGGGGCTCTGATCGCCTACGATCCGGCGAACCTGGCGGCCAAGCCGGTGCTGGTCTTCCAGCCCGGCCCGCGCCAGGCGATCCAGAACGTCTCCGACACCAAGAACCTGCTGGTCGTCGAGCTGCTCGACGAGGTGAAGGGCGCGGTCGACGTCTACGATTTCGCCCGCGGCAAGTGGACGGCGCGGCGGCTGGCCCTGCCCAAGGACGCGACCCTCAGCATCGTCTCGGCCTCCGGCAAGAGCGACCAGCTGTTCGTCGGGGCCGAGGGTTTCCTGTCGCCTTCCAGCCTGTGGCTCGCCGATGGCGCCACCGGCCAGGCGCAAGTCGTGAAGACCCTGCCGGCCCGCTTCGACGCCTCCAAGCATCAGGTCGACCAGTTCTGGGCGACCTCATCCGATGGGGCCAAGATCCCCTACTTCGTGGTCCGCCCCAAGGCGGCCAAGCTCGACGGGATGCTGCCGACCATCATGTACGGCTACGGCGGCTTCGAAGTCGCCAAGCCGCCGATCTACATCCCCGAGATGGGCAAGATCTGGCTGGAACGCGGCGGCGCCTATGTCATCGCCAACATCCGCGGCGGCGGCGAGTTCGGCCCGGCCTGGCACCAGTCGGTGCTGCGCGAGAAGCGCCAGCTGGCCTTCGACGACTTCGCCGCGGTCGCCCGCGACCTGGAGGCCCGCAAGATCACCTCGCCGCGACACCTGGGGATCTATGGCCGCTCCAACGGCGGGGTGCTGACCACCGTCTCGCTGACCCAGCATCCGGAACTTTGGAACGCCGTGGTGGTGGAGAGCCCGCTGACCGACATGCTGCGCTATCACAAGCTGTCGGCGGGGGCCTCGTGGGTGGGCGAGTACGGCAATCCGGACGTGCCCGCGGACCACGCCTTCATCGCCAAATATGACGGCTATCTGAACCTCAAGCCCGGCCAGACGTACCCCGAGCCCTACATCACCACCAACACCCGCGACGATCGGGTGCATCCTGGCCACGCCCGCAAGTTCGCGGCCAAGATGGAGGCGCTCGGGTACCCCTTCCTCTATTTCGAGAACACCTTCGGCGGCCACGCCAACGACGCCGATCCCGAGCTCAACGCCAAGCGCTGGGCCCGGCACTACGTCTATCTCAGCCAGAAGCTGATGGACTGAGGACCCGACAGATCCTCCCCCGCTGGGGGAGGTGGATCCATGCGCAGCATGGAGACGGAGGGGGACTGCTCTGCACGACGGCTGCGTCCCCCTCAGTCAGCCTTGCGGCTGACAGCTCCCCCAGCGGGGGAGCATCTCCTTTCCCAGCCTTAGAACGCGTAGCGACCCACCAGCTGGAACACCGGACCGGCTTGCTCGGTCTCGATCTCGAACTCGTCGAAGTCGCGGTTCTGCTGGTCTTCCAGGGTCGTGAACTTGTTGAAGGTCTCGTCCTTGGTCGCGTCCAGCAGGTTCGAGCCAGTCAGGCGCAGGACGAAGTTCTCGCCAAGGCGCTTCTCGACGAAGATTTCGAGATCGGCCCCATAGCTGGTGGTGATTTCCTCGCCGACGATCCGGCCGAACGCGTCGCCCTGCTTGCGATAGGTGGCGCCGAAGGCCGCGCCCCAGTCCGGCAGGTCCTGGATGAAGCCGACGTTGAACACATAGTCCGACTGGTCGTTGAAGCGGCGCGCCCCGAACTCGTCGTCGATGTCGCTGTCCAGCCACGAGTAGTTGAGGAACACCCCGGTGTGCTCGAGGCCGAAGGCGGTCAGCGGGGTGGAGAGGTCGAACTCGATCCCCCAGACCGCGCCGTCGCCGCTGTTGCGGGGGGTCAGCAGGAAGGTCCCGGCGCCCTCGCTGCCGACCACGCCGGTGTTGGCGACCTCGATCAGGTCCGTGACGTCGCGGTAGAAGACGTTGAGCCCGGCCACGCCGCGGGCGCCGAGACGGCGCTCATAGCCGACGTCCAGGCCCCAGGCGGTTTCCGGCTTCAGGTCGGGATTGCCGACGAAGTCGTTGTCGCCCATCTCGGCCAGCAGCACGGCCGGCGACAGCTGGCCAAAGCCCGGCCGGCGCACGGTGCGCGCCACCGAGGCGTTGATCCGGTCGTCGACGGTCAGGCTGTAGCGCAGGTGCGCCGAAGGCAGCAGGAACTCGTAGTCCTTCTCCACCGAGCGGCTGGCGACCGGCGCCGTCTGGTCGGTGATCGTGCTGCTGGTGGTCTCGTAGCGCAGACCCGCTTCCCACCGCAGCGCGTCCTGGCCGCCCGAGAACATGACGTAGGGGTCGAGGCGGGTCTCCTCGATCTGGTTGACCCCGCCCGGGACCGGCAGGAACGGTCCGTACGCGCCCGGCAGGGTCGGCCGCGCGGCCGGCGGGTTGGGGATGGTCACGCGATTGCGGTCGGTGGTGACGTCGGTGTCGCGGTTCTTGTCGATGAACTGCAGGCCGAACTCGAGCGTGGCGAAGCCCAGGTCGCGTTCATGCTCGACGCTGAGCGACAGCTCCTTGTCCTTCAGGCGGCTTAGCGTCAGGTCGCCGGTGAAGCGGTCGTCGTCCGGGAACGGGTTGGCGTCGCGGAGGAACTCGTACTCCTCCTCCACCTCGTCCTGCTTGTCGTCGAACACCGCGTAGCCGACCTTGAAGCGCGTACGCCCGCCGAACATGTCGTGGCCGTACTTGGCGTTGAGCGACCAGTTGTCGGTGACGATGTCGACGTTGTTGTCGTTGACGCTCACCAGGTCGGCGGGACGGATCCGGCCGCCGAGGTACTCGAGAGAATCCTCGTCCTGGAGCCGGTCGGTGCGGACGAACAGGCCCGAGAGCTCCAGGTCGCCGCCGCCCACCTCGACCTCGTAGGCGGTGTTGAACGAATAGTCGGTGCCGTTGCGGGTGTCGGTCTGCAGCTCGATGTTCTGCAGCGTCCCGCCCGGCTCGTCATAGCGGAAGCTCTGCTTGATCTTGGGATTGCGGCGGCCCTGGACGCTGGCGCCGACCAGCAGCCGGCCCGGGCCGGCCTGGCCCGACCAGACGCCGCCGAACGTCTCGCGCACCCGCCCGTCGTCCAGCAGGATCGCCCCGGCCCGGACATAACCGCCATCCATGGTCTGGCTGTCGCGCAGCACGATGTTCAGCGCCCCGGCCATGGCGTCCCCGCTGCGGTTGGCGCTGGCCGAGCGCACCACTTCGATCCGCTCGATCAGTTCGGCCGGGATCCGGTCGACGAAGAACGAGCGGTCCAGGCCCGCGCCGGGCACCCGCTCGCCGTTGATCAGGATCTGGGTGTAGCCCGGATCAAGGCCGCGCAGCCGCGCCCCGTCGGATTCCAGGATGTCGGACAGGAAGGTCACGCTGGGCACGCGCTTCATGGCGTCGCCGGCGGTCAGGGGCTCGAAGCGCTGGAAGTATTCCAGGCCGTAGGACAGCGTCGGCGCCGTCGTCTCGGTGCGGTCGCGGAAGGCGATCTCGCCGGTCACGATCAGTTCCGCCACCGGCGTGGCGTCGTCCTCGGCGAGGACAGGCGTGGCGAAGGCAAGCGGCGCTACGGCCGCGCAGGCGAGCAGTGAAAGTCGCGTCATTGAGTCCCCCGACGAGCGGGGACCGGTTGACCTCACCCCGCGCAGCATGATTTGCAGCGCCGGGGATATATCTTGCACGTGGAGTGGGGCCAGTGACGGTTTCTAAGCAATTTCTTCTCAGATTTACGACACTCGCCGCAATGTCCGTGCTCGGAACATCTTGCGCCGCGATCGACCCCGAGAGCGTCTCGGACTCCGCCGGCATGACCATCGGAGCCGGAACGCCGGTTCCGGCCGCCGGCGAAACCGCGGCGGTCGGAACCCAGGTGCGCGACGCCGCCGACGACCCCGAAATCTGGGCCGACCCGCGCGACCCGACCCGCGGCGTGATCTTCGGCACCGACAAGCAGGCCGGGCTCTACGTCTACGATCTGGCCGGCAAGGATCGACAGTTCCTGCCGCAGGGTCCGCTGAACAATGTCGACCTGCGCGACCGATTCCAGGTGAACGGCGGCGAGCAGGTCCTGGTCGCCGCCAGCGACCGCGGGCGAAGCGCCATCGCCTTCTTCCTGCTCGATCCCGACAGCCTGAACGTCGCGCCCTGGGGCGTGACGCCGGTCAAGGTGAGCGAGCCCTACGGCTTCTGCATGGGCCGCAAGGGGGCCGACACCATCGCCGTCATGGTCGGCAAGGATGGCGACATCGCCCAGTTCACAGTCACCGCCAAGGACGGCCAGCCGAGCATCGCCCTGACCCGCACCTTCGCGGTCGGCTCGCAGTCCGAGGGCTGCGTGATCGACGATGCGACCGGGTCGCTGTTCATCGCCGAGGAGGCCAAGGGCATCTGGCGCTACAGCCTCGATCCGGCCGCCGGCGCGGCCCGCAGCCTGCTGGCTGGCGCGCCGTCCGACATCCTCAAGCCGGACGTGGAAGGCCTGACCCTCCTTCGCGAGGGGGCCAAGACCTATCTGATCGCCTCGAGCCAGGGCGACAGCGCGTTTGCGGTCTGGAGGATCGATGGCCCCGAAGCGGCCTATGCCGGCCGCTTCTCGGTGGTCGGGGCCGCGGGGGCCGATCCGGTCACCGGGACCGACGGCCTGGCCGCGCTAGCCGGGCGGGTGGGCGCCTTCCCCGAAGGGCTGATCGTGGTGCAGGACGACGCCGACACAGATGGCGAAGCGCCCTCGACGGTCCGCACGCGCCAGAACTTCAAGCTGGTGGACTGGCGTGCGGTGAAGGCGGCGTTGAAGCTGGACTGACCTCAGCTCCTCCCCTCCTAGGTGGCGCGCGAAGCGCGACGGAGGGGGCTGCTCTCAAGCAGGAGCAAAGTCCCCCTCAGTCAGCCTTTGGCTGACAGCTCCCCCAGCGGGGGAGCATCTAGAGGGCGCCGGCCTGACCTCAAGCTCCCCGCCGCCACTCCACGTCCATCTCCGGCTCGCGGAAGGCGAAGCGCTTGAGGTGGCTTTCCATCACCTGTTCCAGCCGGGCGAGGCTCTCGGCGTCGTTGGCCTTGGCCACCATCATCAGGGTCTCGGGCGAGGCGCGCAGGGCGGCCTCGCCCATCTCGAAGGTGATCTTGCCCTCGTGGTCGTTCCACGAGCTCGGAACCCTATGGCCGAAGTGCTTGCAGAGCTGAACCATGTAGCGGCCCGCGTTTGCGGTAGGCGCCGTGGCGCTAGACTTCATGACGGCCTCCAACTTCAGGCCCTCTCGATCTTGCTCGCCGCCTCGTCGATCGCTGCGGCGATGGCGTCGATCTGCGCCTCGGTCGGACGTTCGCCCTGCAGGCGCAGCCGCAAGGCGGTCGCCAGATTCTGCATGGCCCGCTCGACCCGGGGCGAGGACCGCGGCGAGGCCTGGGCGGCCTCGTCCAGCCGAGCAAAAACCGCGTCCACGGCTGCTCGGTTCCGCTCCAGAGCCTCAACGCCGGCTTCGGTGATCTCAAACGCCTTGCGGCCGCCTTCGGCGCCGATCGGGCGGACGAAGCCCTCGTCTTCCAGCAGGCTCAGGGTCGGATAGATCACCCCCGGGCTCGGGCGATAGGCGCCGCCGGTGCGCTCTTCCAGGGCGCGGATCAGCTCATAGCCGTGGCTCGGCTTGTCCTTCAGCAGCGCCAGGATGACGAAGCGCAGGTCGCCGTGCTCCAGCAGCCGGCCGATCCGCGGTCCGCCGCGATGGCCGCCGCCGTGCCGGCCCCAATGCTCGCCGCCATGACCGCCGAACGCGCCGCGCGCCCGCAGCATGTGCGCTTTCCAATGATGATGTCTGTGCATTTTCGATCCTATTTCGATATGTCTATTTCGCAGATATATCGCGGCCGGATCGGGTTTCAAGATATATCTAAAATAAATCTATCTGACGGTCGGGAGAGCTCACGCGCCCCGCAGCGTCTCCGCCAGAAGCCGCCCCTCGGCCGCACGGCTGGATCCCGCCCGCCATGCCACGACGATCTCGCGGCTGGGGTGGTCGGCCTTGAGCGGCATCACCGCCACATCGGCTGCGTCGGTCAATCCGGCCGCCACCGCCATGGCCGGCAGGAACGTCACCCCGAGGCCTGAGCCCACCATCTGCACAAGCGTGGGCAGCGAGGTGGCGGCGAACGCCTCCTCGTCGCCGCTGGCCTTGGGCGGCTTGAGGCCGCAGGCGGCCAGGGCGTGGTCGCGCAGGCAGTGGCCGTCCTCCAGCAGGATCAGGTCGTCGCTCTCCAGCGCGGAGGGCGGCGCCTCGCGCTCGTGCGCCAGCGGATGGCTGCGGGGCAGGGCGGCCAGCAGTTCGTCGTCGGAGACGTGGGCGTGGGCCAGGCCGCTCATGTCGTAGGGCAGGGCGATCAAGGCCGCATCGAGCTGGCCGGCCTTCAGCAGGGCGATCAGCCGATGGGTCAGGTCTTCGCGCAGGAACAGGCGCAGCTTGGGGAAGCGCGCGCGCAGCAGCGGCAGGGCCTTGGGCAGCAGGAACGGGGCGACCGTCGGGATCACGCCCAGCCGGAAGCGGCCGGTCAGCGGCTGGCCGGCGTTGCGCGCCGACTCCACCATTTCCTCGGCCTCGTTGAGGATGGTCACAGCCTTGGCCAGAGCCACTTCGCCGACCGCGGTGAGGATCACCCCCGAGCGGGCGCGATCGACCACCGGCCCGCCAAGAATCTTCTCAAGCTCCTGCACCCCCGACGACAGGGTCGGCTGGGTGACGTGGGCCGCGTCGGCCGCGCGACCGAAGGATCCATGCTCGGCCAGGAGCTTCAGGTACTGGAGCTGGCGCAGGGTCGGGAGGCTCATGGATCACATATAGGAAAATTCTATCCAAAAGCCAGAAACTATCGATTGGCCTTTTGTGCAGCGCAGCACTATCTCCCCGTCACGGCTTCGGCCGACCAGTTCAAATCACTTGGAGAGACATATGCTCGGCGTTGGTGAAAAGCTTCCGGAATTCAAGGTCGTCGGCGTGAAGCCGAAGTTCAACCGTCACGAAGAGAACGGCGAAAGCGCGTTCGAAACCCTCAACAACGAGTCGTTCCCGGGCAAGTGGAAGGTCATCTTCTTCTACCCGAAGGACTTCACCTTCGTCTGCCCGACCGAGATCGCCGAGTTCGCCCGCCTGAATTCGCAGTTCGAAGAGCGCGACACCGTCGTCCTCGGCGGATCGACCGACAACGAGCACTCCAAGCTCGGCTGGCGCCGTGAGCACCCGGATCTCAACAGCCTGCCGATCTGGAACTTCGCCGACAACAGCGGCAAGTTCGCCCGCGCCCTCGGCGTCCTGAACGAAGACGAAGGCGTGGCCCTGCGCGCCACCTTCGTGGTCGACCCGCACAACGTCGTGCAGCACGTCTACGTCACCAACCTGAACGTGGGCCGCGCTCCGGCCGACACCCTGCGCGTCCTCGACGCCCTGCAGACCGACGAGCTGTGCCCGTGCAACCGCGCGGTCGGCGGCGAAACCCTGGCGGCGTAGTACGAGCCCCCAAACGGCGGCCCGCTCCCAGTCTCCGGGTCGCCGACTACGCCTGCCTAACCCGGGAGCGCGCGATCTCCCCGCGCCTCCCGGGCCCCCTTTCCTGAATCTTGGAGATGACCATGTCGCTCGACGCTCTGCGCGAGTCCCTGCCCGCCTATGCCAAGGACCTCAGCCTCAACCTGTCGAGCCTGTCCTCCGAGACCGTGCTCACCGACCAGCAGAAGTGGGGCACGTTCGTCGCTTCCGCCTATGCAATCGGCGCCCCCGCCGTGGTGAAGGCGGTCGACGCCGCCGCCGCGGCCGCCGGCCTGTCGCCGGAAGCGGCCACCGCCGCCAAGGCCGCCGCCGCGATCATGGGCATGAACAACGTCTACTACCGCTCGCTGCACCTGCTCACCAACGGCGAGTACAAGACCCTGCCGGCCAAGCTGCGCATGAACATCCTGGCCAATCCCGGCGTCGACAAGGTCGACTTCGAGCTGTGGTCCACCGCCGTTTCGGCCATCAACGGCTGCGGCATGTGCCTGGACGCGCACGAGTCCGAGCTGAAGAAGCACGGCGTGCCGAACACCTCGATCCAGGCCGCCCTGCGCATCGGCGCGGTGGTCAATGCGGTCAGCCGCATCGTCGTCGCCGAGGCCGCCGCGGCCTCCTGACTTTAGCGTCGTCCTCCCCGACGTTTTCCCTGCGCCCGTCTGGTCCCCCGATCAGGCGGGCGTTTCTTTGCGGACCTTGGGCGCAGCGGAATCGGCCATCAGGCCTGCGCGCTCGGGCAGAGAGGCCAAACCTCAACCACGCCATGCGCCACCGCGCAGGGACTCTTGGCCGCGATTTCGATAGCGGCCTGCAGGTCGGCGGCCTCGATCAAGGCAAACCCAGCAATGGGCAGATCGGCGGACAAATACGGTCCTTGCGCCACTTCCATCTTGGCCGCGTCGTGGTTGCGCACCTGCACAGGTTTGCCGGCGACGCCCATCACGTCGCCTTGGCGTATCCGGTCGGTGTCGGCCGCATGGGCTGCTTCGCGCACCGCCTTCGCCGTGCGGTCATAGCCAGCTTGGTCGCCATATCCGATCGTGATGAATCTAGGCATGGCTTCGTGAACGCACGGACCTGTCAGCGGTTCTCGGCAACGCCCGTTGACGACGTCCGCTTGTCGGCCCGGCAAGTGAAGGTCGGCTTTCGGGAGTGGGGCCGGTGGCGGCTTACGACCCGTTGCGGACCTTCCGGGCTTAGCCGACCTCGGTCGGGTCCGGGAATTTCCATTGCCCGCCCAGAATTTCCGGCCGTGGTCGATAGAGGCGGACTGTGTAGCTCCAGCCGGCGGCATGGCGCGCCTCCTATCAGCGAGCAGCCATCCTGCATCAGCCCCGAAATGGCGGTCCCGCGCCCCGATGAAAGAGAATCTCTTGGCGGGCAGTGGGCGTAAAACCAGAGATGTCGGCGGTCATGAGCATCCCGCGATTTCTCCAGGCGACCGCGAGACACTCCGCCGCTCTTTGCTGCAATGCTTCGCTGGCTGTGACGTCCCGGGCTGTCGCAGCAAGATCAGGCAGCGCCTCGTCGAGCGAGGTAATCATCATTGCGGCATAGTCGCGCTCCCAATCTTCAGAGTCCGGGCTACGGAAAACCTCCAACGCCTCCATCGGTGTCTTTGGAATCGGCTGCATTGGAACATCTCCCAGCCTGTTCGCGTGGACCTGCGCGTTGTCCACTTTCCACCCATCGCAGACGTTGAGCGGGCCGCTTGCGGGCAGTGAACGGGACGTCCGGTATCGGGCGCGTAGCCTATGACAGCTTGCGACCCATTGCAGACGCCGGCCCCCGCCGGCATGGATGAAGGATGTTGTCTCCACTCGGTCGTCTGCAACAGCTTTGTAAGAGTGGAGCGGCTACTGCGGCGATTGACGCGGCCCTCCAGCCTGTCCTGGCCGCCGAAGACCCATCCGTAATCGGGCCGCTTCTTCTCCTGCTCAGGGATGACGCAGAGGACGACGGCATGTGGTCGCTGCTGCACGCGGCGGAGAGCTTCGACGACGAGCCCTATGTCCGGGACGCCCTGCGGGTGCTCCCCCTGCTGAACGAGTCATCCAAGCGCTGGTCCGAAATCCTGATCATGCGGATCATCAACTCGGAGACCGCACAGGCTCAACTTGTTCGGGAAGTGCGGATCGCCGCCGATGAGAGAAGGGCCGCGGTGCGCTCCGTCTGCGGACGCATCCACGGCAACAACCCACGCTTGGCTCAGGGGCTGGCAGTGCTCAACGCCGAACTGGCCTAGCTGGCGCAGTCTCCCCGCGCCGACTATTGCCGCGCCATGTGCATCTTGGCCTCAGCGACGGGATCGGCGATCAGCTCACCCGACACATCGACCGTCGCGGCCTGAATCTTCCCGGTGAACTCGAACGGCGGCTGATAGAGCGCGGTGATAGGCGATCCGCCTCCACGCCCAACCAGGAAGCCGGCGCCGATGCCTAGGGCCAGCGGAATCGTCACCGGCAGCGCCTGTTCCGCCACCAGCTTGCGGTCCACATAGAGCTGGGCCTTACCCGCAGCGCCCTTGCCGTTCGCGAAGTCGGGCTTGCCTGTCGGCTCGAACTCGAACCGCAGCTCGTGCTCACCGGCCGGCAACTTGTCTGACGCCTGGACCACGAACTCCTGCGCGCCCAGGAAGTTGTAGACATAGGTCAGCCTGTCGTCCTTCACGAAGAGCGCGTAGCCGCCGATGCTGGTGCCCTGGGCGGCGATTACGCCTTCTGCGCCGCCGTCCGGGATCGTCACCTTGGCGGTGATGCTGTGCGGCCGGTTCAGCACTTTCACCGCAGCGTTCTCCGGCACCGGCGAGGTGCCTGGGAAGTAGGTGTAGCTCTGCCGGTCCTTGGCGATCTGCGGGCGCTCGTCGCCGAACCGCATGGTGCCGCGGCTGTCCAGCGGCAGGACGTCGTACTTGCCGGCTTCCACGTACCAGAGCGCGATCATCTCGATCAGCTTGGCCGGATTTTCCGCCGCGACGTTGGTTGTCTCGGACCAGTCCTTGGTCAGGTCATAGAGCTCCCAGCCATGCGCATCCAACTCTCGCAGCTTGTCCTCGGTCAGCGTCATGTCGCCGAAGCCCATGCCGGCCTCGACGAACGACGGGCCCGGCACCGGACAAACCGCCCTCCAGCCGTCGTGATAGAGCGAGCGGTGCCCGAACATCTCGAAGTACTGGGTGACGTGTTTGGTCGGTGCGGCGCCATCGTTCAGCGTATGGGCGAAGCTGACGCCCTGGATGGCGGACTGGGTGACGCCGCCGATCGTCTCTGGCGGTTCGACGCCCAGCGCATCCAGCACCGTCGGCACCATGTCGATGGCGTGAGCATAGGCATGCCGGATCTCGCCCTTGGCCTTCACACCCTTTGGCCAGTGGACGATGAACGGGTCCGAGACGCCGCCGCGATAGGTCTCCCGCTTCCAGCGGCGGAAGGGCGTATTGCCCGCATGGGTCCAGCCGAACGGATAGTGGTTGAAGTATTTCGGTCCGCCTAGGTCGTCGATCGCCTTGAGGTTGGCCTCCAACGAGTCCGGGAAGTTGTTGAAGAACAGGTTTTCGTTGACCGAGCCGTGCGGCCCGCCCTCCGCACTGGCCCCGTTGTCGGAGATCAACATGATCAAGGTGTTGTCCAGCTCGCCCATCGCCTCAAGGAAGGTCAGGATACGGCCCACATGGTGGTCCATGTGCTCGCAGAACCCAGCGAAGACCTCCATCATGCGCGCATAGAGCCGCCGCTCGTCGGCCGACAGGTCCGCCCACTGCTGGACGTCGGGATCGTGCCGCGACAGCTGAGTTCCCGGCGGGATGATGCCCATCTTCAGCTGCCGGGCGTGGGTGGCCTCCCGATAGGCGTCCCAACCGTCGTCGAACTTGCCCTTGTACTTGTCGGCCCATTCCTTCGGCGCGTGGTGCGGAGCGTGATTGGCGCCCGGCGCGAAGTACAGGAAGAACGGTTTGTCCGGCGCCACCTGCTTGGAGTCCGCGATGAACTCGATGGCCTTGTCGGCCAGGTCCTCGGTCAGGTGATAGCCCTCTTCCGGGGTCTTCGGCGGCTCGACTGTGTGATTGTCGTAGGTGAGCTCCGGATAGTACTGGTGGGTGTCGCCACTCAGGAACCCGTAGTAGCGCTCGAACCCGCGCCCAAGCGGCCAGCGGTCATAGGGGCCGGCGGCGCTGATCTGTTCGGACGGCGTCAGGTGCCACTTGCCGACGCAGTAGGTGTTGTATCCCTGCTGACGGAGGATCTCCGACAGGAAACCGTTCTCGAACGGGATCGCGCCATTGCCGCCCGGAAAGCCGGTCGAGCCTTCGGTGATGCAGCTCATGGCGTTTGAGTGGTGGTTGCGGCCATTGAGGATGCACGAGCGGCTGGGCGAACACAGGGCGGTGGTGTGCATGTTCGTGTAGCGAAGGCCATTGGCGGCCAGCCGGTCGATGTTCGGCGTATTGATGCCGCCGCCGAAGCAGCCGATCTGCCCAAAGCCGGTATCGTCGATGACGATGTAGAGCACGTTGGGGGCGCCCTCCTTCGCCCGCGCCGGCGCGGGCCAGTAGGGGTCCGATTCCTGGATCGTGCGGCCGATGCGGCCCGGGAAGGCGGTGCCCCACTTGTACTCGTTCAGGCCCATGGCTAGCTCCCTAAGAGCAGGCACACTGGAATGGCGCCTTCAGGGTGACGACCGGGGATTACCCTAACCCTCCTAGTGGGCGATGCCCCATCTGCATCAGACAAGTGCGCGCCGCAGCCCTTCGGTTTCGCTAGTTCAGACCAGCTGCAGGCCTTCCCACATGGCCAGCGACAGGGCGAAGGCGCGCATGTCGCCGGTGGTGGTCGGGGCCATCTTGTTCATGGCGTAGGCGAAGGTGGTCCGCGCATCCATGTCGATGATCACCAGCGAGCCGCCATAGCCGCCCCAGAAGATGGTGTTGGGATTGGGCAGCGGCACCGCGCCGCCGGCCAGCCCGAAGCCGAGGCCGAACCGGGCCGGATTTCCGAGGATCAGGTCCTGGCCCTCGACCTGCAGCTCCAGCGCCTTGCGGCAGCCGGCCTCGGAGAGAAAACGCTTGCCCTGGGCGACCCCGCCATTGGCCAGGATCGCATGGATCTGCGCCACCGAGCGGGCGTTGCCAGTTCCGCCGGCGGCCGGGATCTCTGCGCTGCGCCAGGCGCGGGTGCGGGTCTCGGCGACGTCGATCGGCGGGTTGTTCGCCATATTCTTCTGCAGCTCGGATTCCGAGCGGTCGGCGAGGGTCGCGCCGGGCGGCGGCGGGATCAGGTCGGCGACGCGGCCGTCCTCCGAGGCCGGCAGGCCGATGTGGAAGTCGGCGCCCAGGGGCTGCGCGATCTCCTCGCGGAACACCGTGCCCAGCGACTTGCCGGTAATGCGCCGGACCACCTCGCCGACCAGATAGCCCTGGGTCATGGCGTGATAGCCGGGCGCCGAGCCCGGCTCCCAGTAGGGCGCCTGGGCGGCCAGCAGCGAAGTGGCCTTCTCCCAGTCGTAGAGGTCCTCCTTGGCCATCGGCGCCTTCCACCCCGAGAGCCCCGACGAGTGGCTCATCAGGTGGCTGACCTTGACGTTCTCTTTCCCAGCCGCCGCGAACTCCGGCCAGTAGCGGGCGACCGGCGCATCGAAGTCGAGTTCGCCGCGGTCGGCGACCAGCAGGGCGGTCAGCGCGGTCATGGTCTTGGTGGTCGAATAGACGTTGACGATGGTGTCGCGCTCCCAGGGCCGGGTGCGGGCTTCGTCGGCCCAGCCGCCCCACAGGTCGACGACGGTCTCGCCTTCCAGCGTCGCGCAAAACGAAGCGCCGACATCGGCGCCGCTGGCCAGGTTGCGCTCGAACGAGGCCCTGACATCGGCAAACCTGTCGTGGGTGAAGCCGTCCGCGGTGTCCCGGGCCATGGGAGCCCTCCCTGCTGTTTTCACCACCCTAAGCCCAGGATGAACGGCTAGGCGAGCGCCTTGGCCAGCCGCGCCGCCCCGCCCGCCATCAGCCGGGCGGGGAATCCGGAGAAGCCGAGCATCAGGCCAGACCGCGGCGGCGCCTGGCGATAGAGCCGGCTGATGGCCCGCACGGTGACCCCGCCGGCGTCAGCGGCGGCCTCCGCCTCCAGGTCCGATCGCCCGCCCTTCAGATAGGCGATAAGGGTCATGCCCTGGTCGGGGACGTCGACTTCCAGCAGGTGTCCGAGCTCGGCGGTCAGGGCGCTGGCCAGGGCGTCGCGCTGGGCCTTGTAGGCGATGCGCCTGCGGCGAATGTGGGCGGCGAACTGACCTTCGCGCATGAAGTCCAGCACAATGGCCTGGGTCAGGGTCGGCGGCTGGCGATCCATCAGTTGGCGGGCGTTGGCGAAGGCGCCCATCAGCGGCCTGGGGACCACCGCGTAGCCCATGCGCAGGCCCGGGAAGAGCGCCTTGTTGAGGGTGCCGACATAGATCACCCGCTCGCCGCCATCGAGGCCCTGGAGCGACTCCAGCGGCGGGCCCGAATAGCGGAACTCCGAGGCGTAGTCGTCCTCGACGATCCAGGCGCCTGCCTCCCGCGCCCAGGCCAGCAGCTCCATGCGCCGGCCCATCGAGAGCGTGACCCCCAGCGGGTATTGGTGCGAGGGGGTGACGAACACCACCCGCGCATCGCCGGCCGCCTCGACGCCCGCCGAAACGATCAGCCCCAGGCGGTCCACCGGCGCGTGGAAGATATCGGCCTCGGCCGCCATCAGGGCATGGCGGGTGGCGGGGTAGCCCGGGTCCTCCATCCAGACCTTGTCGCCCGGCCGCAGCAGCACCCGCGCGGCGATGTCCACCGCATGCTGGGCGCCGGCGGTGACGATCACCTGGTCGGCCTCGCAGACCACCCCGCGGGCCGCGCACAGATAATCGGCGATCGCCCGGCGCAGCTCGATGTCGCCGCGCGGATCGGAATAGCCGAAGTGCACGGCGTCCAGGGTCCGCAGCGAACGCCGCGTTGAGCGCGACCAGGCGTCCTGCGCCCGGGCGTCGAGCAGGGTGCGGCCGGTGCTGAACAGACGCGGATCGGCCTGGGGCGAGGGGAAGATCATCTCGTCGAGATCGCGGGCGCGGGGCGGCACCAGCGGCGGGTCGGCCGGCGCGACCTCGGGCGCGGGCTTCAGCTCGGCCACGCCGGAGAGGTCGCTGGAGACATAGGTGCCCGATCCCGGCCGCCCGATCGCATAGCCCTCGGCCAGCAGCATGTCATAGGCGGCCACCACCGAGGCCCGCGCCACGCCCAGCCGACCGGCGAAGTCCCGGCTCGACGGCAGGCGTTCGCCCGGCTTCAGCGCCGCCTGCATGATCGCCGCGCGCACCTGGTCGTAGATCTGGCGGATCACCGGCTCGCCAGCCTCCGGACTGCGCCAGGGATAGACTTCAGCCCAACTCATCAGACCACTCTCTTCGGAAGTGGTCTGACCAATTAGCCGATATTGGACCGCAATGACAGTCCGGATACGCGGTAGTCAGGGCCCCGAAAGGAGTCCCCCGCCATGTCCAGCTCCAGCCTCTCGCGCCGCGTTCGCGGCCTGGCCGCCAAGGCCGCCGCCTATGCCTGCGCCGGAGCCGGCGTGGTGCTCGCGGCCCCTACCATTCCAGTCCCCGCCCCTGTGCAGGTGCTGATCGAGACCCTGGTCGTCAACCCGCCCGCGCCCGTCGAGGTCGCGCGCCTGGAGCCCAAGCCATGAGCGAGTCCTTCGTCCCCTCCGCCCGCTCGCGGGTCCGGCGCAAGCCCGACCGCGCCAGCCATGACGAGGCCGAGGTGTTCGAGATCCTCGACGCCGGGGTGCTCTGCCACCTCGCCTACGTCATCGACGGCCAGCCGTTCGTCACCCCGACCACCTACTGGCGCGAGGGACGCAAGCTCTATTGGCACGGCTCGGCGGCCAGCCGGATGCTCCGGACCCAGGCCGGCGGCCTGCCCGTCTGCCTGACCGTCAGCCATGTGGACGGGCTGGTGCTGGCGCGCTCCGGCATCGCCCACTCGATGAACTACCGCTCGGTGATGGCCTTCGGCCGCGCCCGGATGATCGAGGGTCTGGAGGCGCGCCGCGCGGCGATGAGCGCCTTCATCGACCGCCTCTACCCGGACCGCTCGGCCGAACTGCGGCCGGCCTCGGATCAGGAGATCGCCCAGGTGGCGCTGATGGAGATGACCATCGAGGAGGCCAGCGCCAAGCGCCGCGACGCCGGGGTCGGCCGTATGGAGGCGGACGAGGGTTGGGACGCGTGGAGCGGCGTCATTCCGATCACCACCCGCATCGGCGCGCCCATGGCCGATGCGGTGCAGAGCGCCGGCGCGCCGCCGTCCAGAAGCCTGACGAGCTACGAACCCGGTGCGCGGCTCGACGACGTGCTGACGGCGGCGGCGAGGGGCTAGGCGATATCGGCGGGTTCCTGCGGTTTCCGGCAGAAAACCTGCCGCTGCCCCCGCTATCGGCAGCCCAGGACCGCCCTCTCAGGGGGTTGCCGATAGGCCATCGGCAAATCCGGGGGTTATCGGCGCGATCGCGCGCCGCACTGCCGACCGCGCCTGGGCGCTAGTTCGGCTTGCCAGTCTCGACATAGGCCTTGAGCCGGCCGACCTGCTCGCCCAGCATGAGGTCCACCGGCTTGGCCCAGGTCTGCGCCAGGCCGTCCTTGGCATAGCCGCCGACATCGTAGGTGAGGGTCAGCCGGCTCTTGTTCGGGTCGGCGACCTTCTCGATCTGGAGGCCCATGTGGCCCGAGGCCCCGGTGGTGGCCAGCGGCCCCAACCCGCCGAACATCCGCAGGGTCGAAGCGTCGGAATAGACCACGGTCATGTGCCGAACCTGGCCGTCCTTCAGCTTCTCGCAGAAGCAGCCGGTCGCATCGATGCTGAGGTTGGCGGCGTCGCCCGAATAGGTGTGCTGGCTGCTCCACCAGCGGCCGATCTGGCCCAGGGCTTCGCGCGTCTTGGCCGGCGGCGCGGCGATCTCCACCACCTGCCGGACCTGAAATCCGGCCGGTCCCTGGTCGGTGACTTCGGCATTCGCCGCGCCCGCCAGCAGGCTCGCTGCGGCGGCGATATTCAGCACTTTCATGGTCTTAGCCTCCCTAAGCCTTTTCGAAGCTTAGCGGGCCTCCCCAGAAAGTCTCAATCAGCATGTTCTGCGCCCCGGGCCGGCCGGTGGTCAGGAAGCGCCGCGTCCCGCCCTCGCCGGTGCGGTAGTCGGGGTGCTTGGCGAGATAGCCTTCCAGGGCGTCGGCAGTGGCCAGCGGCTGATGGATCAGCGGCGTGCCAGGCTTCAGCGCCGCGCGGAAGATGTCGGCGATGATCTCATAGTGGGTGCAGCCGAGGATCGCCCGGTCCGGCGCGCGGCCGACCCGCGATGTCACCGCCGCGACATGGGCCTCGACCGCCGTGGCCAGCTCCACCGCCCCGGCGCCGTCCTCGATCATGCGGGCCAGTTCCGGGCAGGGCTCGGCGAACACCGCCACGTCCTGGCGGCGCTTGTCGATCTCGATCTCGTAGACCCGCGAGGTCGCCGTCGCCGGTGTGCAGAACACCGCCAGGATGTCGAGCTTCTCGACCTTGTCGCCGCGGCGCTCGGCCTCGTGCTCCCAGGGCAGGCCGGTGGCCGCCTCGATGGTCGGGACGATGATGCCCAGCACGTTGACCGGGCGGCCCAACGCCTTGCGATAGCCGGGAAGCCAGGTCTGCTGCAGCCGTCGCAGGGCGATGGCCGAGGCGGTGTTGCAGGCCAGGACCACCAGGTCGCAGCCCATCTCGAACAACCGCACGCAGCCGGCCTTGGTCAGCTCGACGATCTCCTCGCCGCTCCGCCCGCCGTACGGCGCATTGGCCTGATCGGCCAGATAGATGAAGTCGGCGGCCGGCAGCCGCTGCACGAGGGCGCGATGCACGGAGAGCCCGCCCACGCCGGAATCGAAGACGCCAATGGCCATGCCCAGGATGTAACCGCAGCCGCGTTTGGCGTCCATGCGCCCGGTTCGGCGAACCTCGACATTTCAAATTGACACCATTGTCAGGCTGACATATTTGTCAGTTCAAGCGTTGCTTTGTGGTTGCGTATTTCTCTTTTGCGGACGGTCCAGTCGCGGGGCCGCCCGTCTTTTTGTGTCGCGACGACGCCAAACACCGAGATTTTTCAAAGCCATGGCTCTCCCCGCCCGCGCCTCCGACTCCCTCCATTCCGAGGTCATCCCGAATTCCACCTGGCAGATCGGCGTCGACGTCGACCTGGCCACCGCGCTCGCCCTGTCGCGTGCGGCCACCCGCGCCCTGCTCGAACTGTCGCCCCTGGCCCACCGCGAGATCACCGCGGCGCTGGAGCACGAGATCGACATCCTAGAGCGCCAGAGCGACCCGCTGTCCGTCGCCGCCGCCAATGCGGTGCGTCAGTACCTGCCTGAGGCCGCCTGACTTCCCGTCGTCCCATGCGGGTCAATCTTGAGGCCCGGGCCGCCGCCGCAGAGCAGCGCAAGGCGCAGACGCGTGAGCGCCTGCTCGAGGCGGCCATCGCCGTAATCGGCGACAAGGGACCCGACGCCTGCTCGATCGAGGACTTCGTGGCCGCCGCCGACGTCTCGCGCGGGACCTTCTACAACTACTTCCCGACTGCGGAGGACCTGCTCCGCGCGGTCCGGCTGAAAATTACCCTCGACGTGGCCGGGGTGCTCGATGCGGTGCTGCCCCCAAGCATGCCGCCCGCCGAGCGCCTGGCGACGCGCCTGCACAGCTACGTGGCCTCGGTGCTGCACGACCCGGCCTGGGGCTGGGTGATGTTGCGTCTGGACAGTTCGCGCCTGCAGCGGACGCCCGATCTCGAGACCAACCTCGACAAGATGTATCTGGAAGGCGTCGCCCTCGGCGAGTTCCGGCAGATGGACATTCCCAGCGTCCGCACCCTGGTGTTCGGCACGGTGCGCATGCTCCAGCGCGACATCCTGCTGGGCCCTTGCGAGGCTGACCATCCGGTGCAGGTGGTGGCGGCGGTGCTGTACGCTCTCGGCATATCGCCTGAACGGGCCGATCAGATCAGCCGCGAGGCCCAACGCCTCGCCGAAGAGATCCGTCAGAGCCGCCGCAGCGGCCTGACGTCACATTACAAGCCCGTCATGTGACGTCAGGAAAACTTGACCTTAAGGTCCGCGAACCTTGATCAAGTTTCCTGGAGACCTCATGAAAAGGCGCACGTTCCTCGCCGCTTCCGGCGCGCTTGCCGCTGCTTCTGCTCTGCCAGCCGCAGCCTTTGCGCAAGCCGCCTCAGCCAGCGCGGTCACCGCGGCCTGGACCGGCCCCTTCGGCGGGGTCCCCGCTTTCGACAAGGTCAAGGTCGCCGACTTCCCGGCCGCCTTCGACCTGGCCATGAAGACCGAGCGCGCGGAGATCGACGCGATCGCGAACAACCCCTCGCCGCCCGATTTCGACAACACCATCGCCGCGCTCGAACGCTCCGGCGACCTGATGAACCGGGTCGGCACGATCGGCGGCGTCTGGTCCTCCACCCTTTCGACGCCCGAGTTGCGCGCCCAGGAAAAGATCCTGAACCCGAAGCTGTCCGCGCACAGCGACGAAACCCTGCAGAACGAGAAGCTCTTCAAGCGGATCGAGGCGGTCTACAACGACCGCGCCAAGCAGACGCCGGAGCAGCAACGCCTGACCTGGCTCTACTGGAACCGCTTCGTCCGCGCCGGCGCCAAGCTGTCGCCTGAGGCCAAGAAGCGCGTCGCCCAGATCAACCAGGAACTGGCCGCCCTCTTCACCAGCTTCAGCCAGAACCTGTTGGCCGACGAGACCGACTACGTCCTCTATCTGCGCACCGAGAGCGAGTTGGCCGGCCTGCCCGACGACGTCCGCGCCGCCGCGGCCGCCGCCGCCGAGGAGCGCGGCCAGAAGGGCCAGTGGGCGATCCTCAACACCCGCTCGTCGATGGATCCCTTCCTGACCTATTCGACCCGCCGCGACCTGCGCGAGAAGGTCTGGCGCACCTACTACAGCCGCTGCGATAACGGCGACGCCAAGGACAACAACGCCAACATCAAGAAGATCCTGAAGCTGCGCTACGAGCGCGCGCAGCTGCTCGGCTATCCGACCCACGCCCACTGGCGGCTTGAGAACGCCATGGCCAAGACGCCGGACGCGGCCATGGAGCTTATGACCCGCGTGTGGCCCTCGGCCATCGCCCGGGTCAAGGAAGAGGTCGCCGAGATGCAGGCGATCGCCGATAAGGAACGGACGGGCATCAAGATCGAGCCCTGGGACTACCGCTTCTACGCCGAGAAAGTCCGCGCCGCGCGCTACGACCTCGATATGAACCAGGTGAAGCCGTACATGCAGCTGGAGAAGCTGCGCGAGGGCATGTTCTGGGCCGCCGGCCAGGTCTACGGCTTCGAGTTCACGCCGGTCACCGACGTGCCGGTCGCCCATCCCGACATCCGCGTCTGGGAAGTGAAGCGCGGCGGCCAGCATGTGGGCCTGTGGTACTTCGACCCCTACGCCCGCACGGGCAAGCGCTCGGGCGCCTGGATGAACGCCTATCGCACCCAGGAAAAGTTCGCGGGGCCGATCACCACGATCGTCTCGAACAACTCCAACTTCGTGAAGGGCGCGCCCGGGGAACCGGTGCTGATCTCCTGGGACGACGCCGAGACCATGTTCCACGAGTTCGGCCACGCCATCCACGGCCTGAACTCCAACGTGAACTATCCCTCGCTGGCCGGCACCGCCGTGCCGCGCGACTACGTCGAGTTCCCCAGCCAGATCAACGAGCACTGGCTGCCGACCAAGGAAGTGCTGGCCAAGTACGCCCTGCACCACAAGACCGGCGCCCCGATCCCTCAGGCCCTGGTCGACAAGCTTGAGAAGGCCAAGACCTTCCGTCAGGGCTTCGACGTCACCGAGTACCTGTCCTCGGCCCTGATCGACATGAAGCTGCACCTGGCCGGCGGCGCCGACATCGACCCCGACGCCTTCGAGCGCGACGAGCTGACCAAGCTCGGCATGCCGAGCGAACTGGTCATGCGCCACCGCACCCCGCAGTTCGGCCACGTCTTCTCGTCGGACGGCTATTCGGCCGGCTACTACAGCTATCTCTGGTCGGAGACCCTGGCCCTCGACGTCGTCGACGCCTTCGAGCACTCGCCCGGCGGCATGTACGACAAGGCCATGGCCAAGAAGCTGCACGACAACGTCATGGCGGTCGGCAATTCCATAGATCCGGCGATCGCCTACCACACCCTGATGGGCCGCGACGTCGACGTGAAAGCCTACCTCCGCGACAAGGGCTTCCCGACCGCGTGAGGTCCCATGGCGTCATCCCGGTTTCGGCTTTCCGGCCGGAGACCGGGATGACACCCTAGGACGCCGAGACAATTGGTCATTGGCGTCGGCGGCGGGCCGTTTGGAACCCGCCGCGAAGGGGCGCATTCTTCCGGCACAGCTTGTTTGGCTCCCCGTCCGGGGCGCCGCGAACCCGTGCCAGGAATCCCGTCCATGCGCTCCGCTACCGTCACCGCCGCCCTCCTGGCCGCCAGCCTGGCCCTCCCTGCCACAGCGAGCGCCCAAGGCAGCCCGCTCTCATCGATCTTCGGTTGCGACGCCGGCGGCAGTAAGCAGGCCGGCGGCGCCGTCATCGGCGGCCTGGTCGGCGGCGTGATCGGCAGCAACCTCGCCAAGAACGAGCGCACCCTGGGCACGGTGCTGGGCGCCGCAGCCGGCGCGGCCACTGGCTCCTACATCGGCTGCCGGATGCAGCGCAGCGACCAGGCCAAGGCCCAGGCCGCCACCCAGTACGCCCTCGACCGCGGCGGCGCGCAATCCTGGTCCAACCCGGAGACCGGCGCCTCGGGCGACGTCCGGGTGGTCTCGACCACCAATGGCGGCGGCGGCCAGCCGGTGTCGCTCGGCGGCCTACGCTTCGCCAGCGGCGTCGAGCCGGCCGGCTCCTTCCAGGCGGTCTCCGGCCGCTACATCGCCCCCAAGACCGCCAACATCCGCGGCACGCCGTCCACTTCGGGCCAGATCGTCGGCCGCCTGAACGCCGGCCAGAGCTTCGACGCCCTGGCCCGCGTCAGCGGCACCCGGTGGCTGCTGGCCGGCCGTGACGGCAAGGCGATCGGCTATGTCTCCGACTCCGTCGTCCGCGCGGCCTCCAGCGGCCAATACGCCGGCAACTCCGTCTGCCGCACCTTCGACCAGACCATCCGCACCCAGAACGGCGCCCCGCAGACCGACCGCTACACCGCCTGCAAAGGCGCCGACGGCCAGTGGGTGGTGCAGAGCTAGTCGCTTAGATCCTCCGCTACTGGGGGAGGTGGATCGATGCCCGGCATCGAGACGGAGGGGGACCGCAGCTCACTGGAGTCAAAGTCCCCCTCAGTCAGCCGTCGGCTGACGGCTCCCCCAGTAGGGGAGCATCTGGGGCTCGCCAGACCGCCCCCGCCTTCAAATCCTTGACCTAATCCGTCCACAGGCGCATAAGCGCGCCCTTCCGGCGCCAACTTTCCAGCGCCCTCCACCGCCACGACCCCCATCACCATATGGGACGAGGGCGGCGAGGACCCCCGTCGACGTGATCGTCCACGGGGGCTGGTTGCGTTTGGGCCATAGGAGTTGAACTTGTTCGACGCACTTACAGATCGGCTATCGGGAGTCTTCGACCGCCTGTCCGGGCGGGGCGTGCTCTCCGAAAAGGACATCGACGAAGCCCTGCGCGAGGTGCGGGTCGCCCTGCTTGAGGCCGACGTCGCCCTGCCGGTCGTGCGCGAGTTCATCGCCAAGGCCAAGGAACGGGCCGCCGGCGAAGAGGTGATCCGCTCGATCCGCCCCGCCGACCAGGTGGTGAAGATCACCTATGACGGCCTAGTCGAGATGCTGGGCGGCGACGAGGCCGAGGGGCTGAACCTCGCGCTCAACCCGCCGACCGTGATCCTGATGGCCGGCCTGCAGGGCTCGGGTAAGACCACCACCGCCGGCAAGCTGGCCCTCAAGCTGGTCAAGGACCGCAAGAAGGTCCTGCTGGCCTCGCTCGACACCCGCCGCCCGGCCGCCATGGAGCAGCTGGCGCTGCTGGCGACCCAGGCCGGCGTCGAGAGCCTGCCGATCGTCGCCGGCCAGTCGGCGCCCGATATCGCTCGCCGGGCCATGTCCGCGGCCAAGCTGCAGGGCTACGACGTCCTCATCCTCGACACCGCCGGCCGCACCACCATCGACGAGGCGATGATGGCCGAGGCGGCTGAGATCGCGAAGATCTCTAGCCCGGCCGAAACCTTGCTGGTCGCCGACAGCCTGACCGGCCAGGACGCGGTGCGCACCGCCAAGGCGTTCCATGAGCGCCTGCCGCTGACCGGCCTGGTCCTGACCCGAGCGGACGGCGACGGCCGCGGCGGCGCGGCGCTGTCGATGCGGGCCGTCACCGGCCTGCCGATCAAGTTCCTTGGCGTCTCGGAGAAGATCGAGGGCCTCGACGCCTTCGACGCCCGCCGCGTGGCCGGCCGCATCCTGGGCCAGGGCGACGTCGTGGCGCTGGTCGAGAAGGCCGCCCAGGACCTGGACATCGCCAAGACCGAGGCGATGGCCAAAAAGCTGGCCAAGGGCCAGTTCGACCTCGACATGATGGCCGAGCAGTTCGGCCAGATGAAGCGGATGGGCGGCATGGAAGGCCTGATGGGCCTGCTGCCGGGCGTCCAGAAGGTCAAGAAGCAGCTCTCGGAAGCCAATGTCTCCGACAAGATGATCGACCGCCAGATGGCGATCATTACCTCGATGACCAAGGCCGAGCGCAAGAAGCCCGACATTCTGCAGGCCTCGCGCAAGCGCCGCATCGCGGCCGGCGCCGGGGTCGATGTGGCCGAGATCAACCGCCTGCTGAAGCAGCATCGTCAGATGGCCGACGCCTTCAAGATGATGAGCCGCGACGGCGGCAAGGGCTTCGCCCGCATGGCCGGCATGATGGGCGGCGGCGGCATGGACCGTCTCAAGGCCCTGGGCGGCGGCAAGATGCCCGCGCCCGATCCCAAGCAACTGGAAGAACTCGGCAAGCTGGCCAGCCAGGGGGGCGGATTGCCCGGCCTCGGCTCCGGCGCCCCGAAGCTTCCCGGCCTCGGCGGCCTGCCGCCGGGCTTCAACCCCTTCAAAAAATCCTAGAGCCTACAAAGGACTAACCCATGCTCAAGATTCGTCTCGCCCGTGGCGGCGCCAAGAAGCGCCCCTACTACAACATCGTCGTCGCCGACTCGCACTCGCCGCGCGACGGCCGCTTCATCGAGAAGGTCGGCGCCTACAACCCGATGCTCAAGAAGGACGACCCGCAGCGCGTGACGCTGAAGGTCGAGTCCATCCAGGCGTGGCTCCAGAAGGGCGCCCAGCCGACCGACCGCGTCGCTCGTTTCCTGGCCAACGAAGGCCTGGTGAAGTGGGAAGCCGGCAACAACCCGAAGAAGGCCGAGCCGGGCCAGAAGGCCAAGGAACGCGCTGAAGAGCGCGCTCAGCGCGAAGCCGACCGCGCCGCCGCGGCCGCTGAAGCCGCTGCTCAGCCGGCTCCGGAACCGGAACCCGTCGCCGAAGAAGCCCCGGCTGCCGAAGCTCCCGCTGCTGAAGCTCCTGCCGCTGAAGAGGCCCCCGCCGCCGAAGAAGCTGCTCCGGCTGCTGAAGAAGCCCCGGCCGCCGAGGCCGACGCCGACAAGACCGAAGGCTAAGACCACGTCCGCTCTCTCCGGCCTGCGCCGGGGGGAGCGGTTCTGGTTCGACCGACATGGGCGACGAGACGCGCAACTTGATTTTCGTCGCCCAGGTCGGCGCGGCTCACGGGGTTCGAGGCGAGGTGAAGATCACCACCTTCACCGCCGATCCGATGGCCCTGGCCGGCTACAAGACCCTGCTGCGGCAGGATGGCTCCCCCGCGCCGATCATCGCGTCGGCCCGGCCGACCAAGGGCGGGATCGTCGCCCGCCTCAGGGGCGCGGACGACCGCAACGCAGCCGAGGCCCTGCGCGGCCTCAAGCTCTACATTCTTCGCGACAGCCTGCCCGAGCCGGAGGAAGACGAGTTCTATCTCGCCGACCTCATCGGGCTGCGCGTCGAGACCGCCGCCGGCGAGCTGCTGGGCACGGTCAAGGCGGTCCAGGACTTCGGAGCCGGCGACCTTCTGGAAATTCAGCCCAAGGCCGGCGCCAGCTGGTGGCTGCCCTTCACCCGCGAGGCGGTCCCGGAAGTGCGGATCGCCGAAGGAAAGCTGATCGCCGCCCCGCCGGCGGTGATCGAAGCCGATCCCAATGAGGGTCGCGAGGAGCCCTGATCTCTCTCGGACTCAGCCCCGCGCCGCCAGCACCGCGTCGCGCTGTCGGCTCAGCTCGGCGCGCACCCTAGCCATCAGCGCCTTCAGCGCCGGCTCGTCGCGAAGCACGGCCAGATTGGGCTGCTGCTCGATCCAGAGGCTCTCGTCCCAGAGAAACCCTGCCCGCCAGCCACCCTGGTAGGCGATTTCCAGCTGGGCGATCGCCTCGGCCGGCTTGCCCAGCTCGGCAAACACTTTCGCGCGGGCGATCAGATGGTCGTTGGGCGAGCGTTGGCTGGGTGTCGGCGCGGTGACTTTCAGGATCGCATCGAGCACACGCCTGGCCTGGGGGCGGTCGCCGGCCTTGTTGAGCGCGTGGGCAGCGACCGCGGGCATGGCCAGGTCCAGGGTGGTTACCGCCGGCTCCGGCGAGAAGATGTCGGGACGCAGGCCCTTCAGCGCCGCGATCGCCTCGGCATACTTGCCGACCATCACCGAGGCCTGGAAGATCACCGTGGGCCAGAACGGCTCGTCATCCTTGGCGGCCATGGCCTTGCCGTACGCCAGCATGCCGTCCCAATCGCCATGGTTGGCCAGGATGCCGGCCTCGCCAAGCTCCTTGCCGGGTGATTCCTTGATCGCGCGGGAGACCGCATCGGCGTCGTCGCGCAGGCCCAGGTTCATGTAGACCCACGAGGTCTGGAACGACATGAACGGGTCGCTGCCGTCGGCGATCGCCTTCAGCCAGGGCTCGGCCAGGTCGAACCGTCCCTTTTCCGCCAGCACCATCGCCAATTCGAACTTGGCCTGCTCGTAGTCCGGATAGAGCGTGGTGGCTGAATGGAACTGGGCCTGGGCTTCGTCCAGCTTGCCCACCCTCATCAGGGCCTTGCCGAGGGTCATGATCGTCGAACGGTTCAACGGATCGAGAGCCAGCGCCTTGCGCCCATAGATCACCGCCTGATCCGACTTGTTGAGGTCGTTCAGCCGCGCGGCCTGGGTGCTCAGGGCCTCTGGCTTGTTGGGCGCCAGCTTCAAGGTCTGGGCGATGGCCTCGTCGAAGGCCTTCTCATACTGCGGCCCGCCGACCCGGATGCTCAGCACCCGGGCGATCATCGCCTTGGCCAACCAGACATCCGGCGACTTGGGATCGAGCTGCACCGCACGATCGATGGCGCCCTGCGCCACCCGCCCGGCCTCTCCGATGTCCATCCCCAGCCCCTGCTGGGCCAGCACCATGGTCGCCTGGGCGTAGCCGGCGAAGGCCGCGGCGTTGCGCGGTTCCAGCTCCATCAGCTTCTCGAAGCCGGCCCGCGCCGCCTTCAGCGATTCCGGATCCTGTTTGCGCAGTTGCGCCTTCGACGTCAGGGCCAGGGCGTAAGCGGCTGGGTCCCGCTCAGCGGGCTGCGGTGTGCGATCGCCCAGGGCCAGCTCGACCTTCATCGCTTCGGCCACCGCCTCGCCGATCTCGGTCTGCAGGGCCAGGGCGTCGACCATGGCCCGGTCATAGGTCTCCGACCACAGGTGGAAGCCATCCTTGCAGGCGATGAGCTGACAGGTGACCCGCAGGCGTTCGCCCTCGCGACGGACGCTGCCCTCGACCACGTTGGCCACGCCCAGTTTCTTGCCGACCTCGCGAAGGTCCTCGTTCTTGCCCTTGAAGTAGAAGCTGGAGGTTCGGCCCGCGACCTTCAGCTCCGGTGACTGCGCCAGGCTGTTGATCACCTCCTCGGTCAGGCCGTCGGCGAAGAACTCCGCGTCGGCGCCGGGGTTGAAGCTGGCGAAGGGCAGCACCGCCACCGACTTCTCGGGCGGCCCGCCGCCCAGGAGCCGCAGCGGCCCGCCCCGGAACGCACCGCTCATCTGCGCCGCGGTCACCCCCAGCACCAGGCCCACGCCGCCCAGCAGCAGCACGTCCAGCCGGGTGACGCCGCTCTTGGGCGCCTCGCCCTCCGGCGCCTGGGTGCGGGTGATCGCGCCGTCCGGCGCACGCTCGAACGCCCAGGCGATGATCATGGCGATGGGCAGGCCCAACGCCAGGATGATCAGCACCAGCGGCGAGGTCCATTTGGGAAAGCTGAGGGTCTCGAAGATCGTCTTGGCGACCTGGAAAATAGCCCAGGCGGTCACCGTGTAGACCGCGGCCACACGGATGACGTTTCGACGCTTCAACTCACTGAGGAACTGTCCGAACACTCGCACGCCCCCTTGAGGAAGCGGCGAGCGTAACAGTCAAAAAGCAAAGGCGGCAAGCCAGGGCCTGCCGCCTCTTCGAATTACTTGCGCAGGCGCATCAGGCCTTCCTGCGCGACCGAAGCCACCAGGTTGCCGGACTTGTCGTAGATCGAGCCGCGCACGAAGCCGCGGCCGCCCGAGGCGCTGGGGCTGTCCTGCGAATAGAGGTGCCATTCGTTGAAGTTCGACGGCTTGTGGAACCACATGGCGTGGTCGAGGCTCGCCGACTGCAGGCCGGGCGTCTGCCAGGCGACGCCGTGCGGGCGCATGGCGGTCGACAGCAGGTTCATGTCCGAGGCGTAGGCCAGGATCACCTGATGCATCCGCTGCTCGTCGCCGATCGGCGCCACGGCCCGGATCCAGGTGTCGCTCTTGGGCTCGCCTGGCTTGGGCTTGCGGCCAAAGCCGTAGTTGTCGCGGCCCAGCATCTCGATCGGGCGCGGCCGGTTCATCATCCGCCGCATTTCCTCGCTCGCGCCTTCCAGCACCTTGGCCTTCTGGGCGTCGGCTTCGGCGGCGTAGGCCTCGGGGCCGGCAACTTCCGGCATCGGCGCCTGGTGCTCGAAGCCGTCCTCGGCGACCTGGAACGAGGCGGCCAGGTTGAAGATCTGCTTGCCGTTCTGCACGGCGACCACCCGGCGGGTGGTGAAGGTGCCGCCGTCACGCGAGCGATCGACCTCGAACAGGATCGGGATCCGCGGGTCGCCGGGGCGGATGAAGTAGCAGTGCAGAGAGTGACAGACGCGGTCCTCGACCGTCTCGTAGGCGGCCAGCAGCGACTGGGCGATCACCTGGCCGCCGAAGATGCGGCCCGGACCGTCTTCCGGCGAAACCCCGCGGAACAGGTTCACCTCGATGCGCTCGAGGGCCAGGGACTCGGTGAGGATTTCGGGCGTTTCCATGGGGTCTCTAAAAATGCTGCAAGTGCGAAAGCGACTGGATTAAGCCGATAGCTGCGTTCGGACAAGCCGCGCGCGGTGGTCGCGGCGGGTCGCAGATGGTGGAAAACCTGCGGCGTTTGGTCCAAAAGCGCCGCCATGTCCTTCGACGCCACCGTCCTGACCATGTTTCCCGAGGCCTATCCCGGCCCGCTCGGCGTCTCGCTGATCGGCACGGCCTGGCGCGAGCACGGCCTTTGGACATTGGAAACAGTGGACATTCGCGCATTTTCCAAGGATAAGCGCGGCTTCCTCGACGACACCCCTGCGGGTGGCGGTCCGGGACAGGTGATGCGAGCGGACGTCATCGCAGCCGCGCTGGACAGCGTGGAGCGGCGGGGACGGCCGCTTTTGTACATGAGCGCACGGGGTCGGCCCCTGACCCAGGCGCGCGTGAGTGAATGGGCCCAGGGTCCGGGACTGATCGTCCTGGCCGGACGGTTCGAAGGGGTGGACCAGCGGGTGCTCGATGCCCGGGGGTTCGAGGAGATCAGCGTCGGAGACGCGGTTCTCGCCGGTGGCGAGGCGGCGTCCCTGGTGGCGATCGAAGCGTGCGTAAGGCTCGTGCCCGGCGTCCTCGGCCAGGCGGAGAGCTTGAGTGAAGAGAGTTTCGAGGACGGGCTCCTGGAGCACCCGCAGTACACCAGACCGCGGGAATTCGAGGGGCTTGAGATACCGCCCGTGCTGCTCAGCGGCCACCACGCCGACATCGGCAAGTGGCGGCGGAGCCAGCGTGAAGCGGCCACGCGGGAGCGACGTCCGGACCTCTGGGCGCAGCATCTCGCCAATCAACAGGCAAAGGGCGAGTAAAGCCCAGTAGGACAAGGACGACTGACATGAACATCATCCAACAGCTCGAAAAAGAAGAAGCCGACCGCCTTCTCGCCACCCGCTCGATCCCGGACTTCCAAGCCGGCGACACCCTGCGCGTGAACGTGAAGATCAAGGAAGGCGATCGTGAACGCGTGCAGGCCTACGAAGGCGTCTGCATCGGCCGTCAGGGCGGCGGCATCAACGAGAGCTTCACCGTCCGGAAGATCTCGTTCGGCGAAGGCGTGGAACGCGTGTTCCCGCTGCACTCCCCGAACATCGACTCCATCGAAGTGAAGCGTCGCGGCGTCGTCCGTCGCGCCAAGCTCTACTACCTGCGTGACCGTCGCGGTAAGTCGGCCCGGATCGCCGAGCGTCAGACCATCCGCACGACCGAAACCACCGAAGCCTAAGCTTCGAGTTTCCGAGAATTCCGACGGCGGCCGTGGCGACACGGCCGCCGTTTTCGTTTCCGCCTCAAAACACGCACTCCTCCCCTTGCGCTCAGCCCCGCGCCCACTAACTCTTATCATGAGAGTTACATGGGAGCCCGCCGGTGCGCGCCAAATCCTTTGCAGGCATGACCTGTTCCGTCGCCGGGGCGCTGGAGGCGATCGGCGATCGCTGGGCGATCCTGCTGCTGCGCGACCTGGCCATGGGCCTGACCCGCTATGACGACCTGCAGGCCGCCACCGGCATGCCCACCACCACCCTGTCGACGCGGCTCAAACACCTGGAGGCCACCGGCCTGGTCGAGCGCGCGCCCTATCAGGACAACCCGCCCCGCTACGAATACCGGCTGACCGACAAGGGCCGCGACCTGTGGAAGGTCACCACCGCCCTGCGCGAATGGGGCGACCGCTGGAACGTCAGCGGCCTGGGCGCGCCGACTGTCGAGCTGGTCGATTCTGAGAGCGGCCATCCTCTGATGCTGGCCCTGGTCGATGCGCAAACCGGTCAGCCGGTCCCGCCGCGCCGCGCCGCTCTGCGCCCCGGCCCCGCCGCCGACGCCCAAGTCCGCCGCCGCCTCGGCCAATCCTGAAAGCAGGCCCCGCCATGACCCGCACCACCTTCTTCTTCGATTTCCGCAGCCCCTACAGCTATCTGGCCAGCACCCAGCTTACGGGCTTGTCCGGGGAGTTCGCCTACAAGCCGGTCGACGTGCTCGAACTGATGAAGCGGGTCGGCAACGTTCCGACCACCATCATCTGCAAGCCCAAGCAGACCTATGCCCGCGCCGACCTCGGCCGCTGGGCCGCGCTCTACGGCGCGCCGCTCAGTCCGAACCCGGCGATGAGCAGCATAGAGGGGCCGCGGCTGCTGCACGCGGCGCTGGCCGCCGCCAGCCTCGGCCACGGCGAGGAAGCGGCCCACCGCCTGTTCCGCGCCATGTGGGCCGGCGACGCGCCGCTGGCGACCAGCCAGGACCTAGCCGTCCTGCTCGCCGACCTCGGTGTCACGCCCGAGTTGATCGACGCGCCCGAACGCGCAGCCGAACTGGAGGCCAACACGGCCCTCGCCGTCGAACAGGGCGTGTTCGGCGCCCCCAGCTTCGTCACCGAGGGCGGCCTGCTGTTCTTCGGCAATGACCGTCTCGACTTCCTCCGCCGCGCCCTCGCGGCCTGATCAAGGAACGCACCATGAAACCGCTCGCCATCGTCACCGGGGTCGGTCCGGGGACCGGATCCTCGATCGTCCGCCGCTTCGCTGAGGCCGGCTACCGCGTCGCCATGCTGGCCCGGGACTTCGATCGGCTGGCCGCGCTCGCCCAGGAGGTCGACGACGCCGTCGCCGTGCCGGTCGACGTTTCCAACGCCGACGCCCTGAACGCCGCGATCGAGGACCTTGTCATCCGCTTCGGCGCGCCCAAGGTCGTGGTGCACAACGCCGTCGGCGGCGCCTTCGGCAATTTTCTCGACATCGACCCGGCTGTGCTGGAGCAGAACTTCCAGACCAACGTCATGGCGCTCTACCACCTGGCCCGCACTCTGACGCCGAAGATGATCGAGGCCGGCGGCGGATCGCTGATCGTCACCGGCAACACCTCGGCCCTGCGCGGCAAGGCCAACTTCGCCGGCTTCGCCCCGACCAAGGCGGCCCAGCGCATCCTGGCCGAAGCCATCGCCCGCGAGGTCGGCCCTAAGGGCGTCCACGTGGCCTATCTGGTGATCGACGCGGTGATCGACGTGGCCTGGACCCGCGAGCGCTTCAAGGACGCCGCGGACGACTTCTTCATCGCCCCGAACGACATCGCCGGCGAGGTCTTCCACCTGGCTCATCAACCCAAGAGCGCCTGGTCGTTCCTGAGCGAGATCCGCCCGTTCCGCGAGACCTGGTGAGGCGGCTGCTTGCGACCGGCCCATACGCCGCCGGTTCGCCCCGGGCTAGGAGCCGGACGCCTCAGCCAGCGCGTGCAGCACGCAGGCCAGGCTCTCCTCGGGCTTCGGCGTCCCGGCGATCCTGATCACCGGGCAGGGCAACTGGGCCAGCCAGGTCAGGTGACGCTCCAGGCTGCGCCCAGGGAATCCGGGGATTTCGTAGCTCCGCGCCCATTCGAGGAATTCCAGGTGTTGGGCGTGCATCGCCCCGCCCGGTTCGATGGCGCCGCCGTAGCGCGCACGCTCCCGCTCCAGCAGCCGGGCGATGCGGATCTCCTGCGGGACATGCAGGAACACCGCCAGGTCGAAGCGCGGAATGAAACCGTCGCCCCAGCCCATCAGCGAGCCGGAAATCACCCAGGCGTCGCGCCCGTCCATCTGCGCCTCCATCAGCGCGATGCGTTCGGCCTCTGGACGCTTGGTGGTGAACGGCGGGTCGGTCGCCTCCCAGAAGAAGGAGTCGGTGTCCAGGTGGGCGCCGCCCAGACGCTGCGCCAAGGCCGCGCCAAGGGTCGTCGTCCCCGACGAGGAAGCTCCCACGATATGGACGCGCATCAGGCTTGCCGCCCCTCGGCGATGAAGGCTTGGAACCCGGCCACCAGGTGGTCGAACATCAGCCGCATGCGGCGGTTGCCCTTGAGGTTCTCGTGCATGGCGATCCACACCTCCAGCTCGAAGCCGAAGGCGTTGGCCAGCACCGGCGTCAGGCCGTGACGCCGGGCGATCTGATGCTGGCAGGCTCCGACCCCAACGCCGGCGCGGATCGCGGCGATCTGCGCCAGGTCGTTGTCCGAGCGGAACGAGAACCGGTCGCGAGTCACCTCCCACGGAAGATCGAGATCAGCCAGCGCCTCCAGCGAAGGCGTTTCGCGATCGAAACCGACAGCGGTGTGGTCGTCCAACTCTTGCAGGGTCTGGGGCGCGCCAAACGTCGCGATGTAGTCGCTCGAAGCGTAGAAGCCGACGCCCACGGTCCCGACCTTGCGGGCCACCAGCGCGCCCTGGGTGGGGCGCACCATTCGCACGGCGATGTCGGCGTCGCGGCGCGACAGGTCCTCGGTCTTGTTCGACAGCACCAGTTCGATGTCGATCTCGGGATGCTCGCGGCGGAAGCTGCCAAGGATCGGCGGCAGCACTTCGGCGCCCATGATCTGGCTGGCGGTGATGCGGATGGCGCCTTTCAGAAGGTCCCCCGCGCCGGAGGCGTCGCGCATCGCCGCGGCGGCGGCCGCGAACATCTCGGCCAGATGCGGCTGCAGTTGGAGGGCGAGATCGGTCGGGGTCAGCCCGCGCGGCGAGCGCAGGAACAGCGGCGCGCCGAGCTTCTGCTCCAGCGCCTCGATATGCCGGCCAAGGGTCGGTTGCGTCAGACCGCGCGACTTGGCAGCCGCTGACAGGCTGCCGGCCTGAAGCACCGAGTGCAGGCTTTGGAACAGGTCCCAATCGGCATTGGCCATACACTCATGAATAGCCGATCTGCAAAATTCGGCAAATACGGGCGCATACTGGACAATGCGACCCGGCGAGACCTAGATGCGCCGCATGGTTGGCAAGACGCTTTACGATAAGATTTGGGACGCTCACGTCGTTGAGGAACAAGACGGCGAGTCGATCCTCTATATCGACCTGCACCTCATTCACGAGGTCACCACCCCGCAGGCGTTTGCGGGCCTTCGCGCGGCCCATCGCCCGGTCCGTCGGCCCGACCGCACCTTGGCTGTCGCCGACCACAACATTCCCACCGAGGGCCAGGCCAAGGGCGTCGCCGCCGTCGCCGACGAAGAGGCGCGCCTGCAGCTCCAGACCCTTGAGCGCAACGTCAAGGACAACGGGATCGAGTTCTTCCCGATGGGCGACGTGCGCAACGGCATCGTTCACGTGGTCGGCCCTGAGCAGGGCCGCACCCAGCCGGGTATGACCATCGTCTGCGGCGACAGTCATACCTCGACCCACGGCGCCTTCGGGGCGCTGGCCCACGGCATCGGCACGTCCGAGGTCGAGCACGTGCTGGCCACCCAGACCCTTCGCCAGAAGAAGGCGAAGAACATGCGCGTCACCGTCGACGGCGTCCTGGCGCCCGGCGTCGGCGCCAAGGACATCGCCCTCGCGATCATCGGCGAGATCGGCACCGCCGGCGGCACCGGCTACGTCCTCGAATATGCAGGCGAGGCGATCCGCAGCCTGTCGATGGAAGGCCGCATGACCCTGTGCAACCTGACCATCGAGGGCGGCGCCCGCGCCGGCCTGGTGGCGCCCGACCAGACGACCTTCGACTACATGCGTGGCCGCCCGGCCGCCCCCAAGGGCGGGGCCTGGGAAATGGCCATGAACTACTGGACCACGCTCTATTCGGACGACGACGCCGTCTTCGATCGCGAGATCGTCCTCGACGCCGCTAAGATCGCCCCGCTGGTCACCTGGGGCACCAGCCCCGAGGACGTTATCGCCGTCACCGACAAGGCGCCCGATCCGCAGAGCTTTGCGACGCCGGACAAGCGCGCCTCGGCCGTCCGCGCCCTCGATTACATGGGCCTGACCGCCGGCCAGCCGATCCAGGATGCCAAGATCGACGTGGTCTTCATCGGCTCGTGCACCAACAGCCGCATCGAGGATCTGCGCGAGGCGGCCAAGGTCGTTCAGCACGCCTTCCTGAACGGCAAGCTGGTCGCCCCACATGTGCGCGCCATGGTCGTGCCAGGCTCGGGCCTCGTGAAAGCCCAGGCCGAGGAAGAGGGCCTTGACGCCATCTTCAAGGCCTCCGGCTTCGACTGGCGCGAACCGGGCTGCTCGATGTGCTTGGGCATGAACCCCGACCGCCTCGCCCCTGGCGAGCGCTGCGCCTCGACCTCGAACCGCAACTTCGAAGGCCGTCAGGGCCGCGGCGGCCGCACCCACCTGATGAGCCCGGCCATGGCCGCGGCTGCAGCCATCGCCGGCCACATCGCCGACGTCAGAGAATTCATGTGATGATGAGCTCCCGCACCAGCTTCCTGGTCTGGTGGGGGCTTCCCATCATGAGCGCTGGTCTTGGCGGCTTCGCGGCGGCCTTCGCAGGCGAAGGCGGCGATTTTGGCCGCGGTCCGGGCCAGGTTGGCCCGCTGGTGCTGATCGGTTGCTACTTCGCGATCGTCAGCCTGCTGGCCTTCGTCTTCCGGATTCGCCAGAACCAGGTCGCCTACGATGATCGCGAGCAGTACGACAAGCCGATGGAAGCGGCGATGGTCGCCCTCTGCGCCCCCATCCTGGCTGGCGGCATCTGGTTCCTAGCCTCCGGATTCCTGAGTGATTTCGGGCCCAGCCGCCCCATTTCCGGCAAGCTTCAATCGATCGACCAGGTCGGCGCCTTCGGCCGAAGCTACGGGATCGACCTCGACCGCACCGCGGCCCCGCTGGTCCTCGAGTGCCCGATCGAGCGCAACTGCGGCAGCCCGATCCCGTTGCTCAGCCTCAAGCCTGGCGCGCCCGTCGCGGTCGAGATGTTGAACGGCAAGCTGATCGGCCTCAGCGCCAACGGCAAGACGCTGGTGAAACCGGCTGAACAGCGCCGCTGGCGCATGCTGGCCAGCGGCGGCGGCATGGCCCTGCTGATCATCTACAGCGCCGCCTTCATCGCAGTCGCCGTGCGGCTGCTGTTCGACGATACCGAGGTCGAGGACGAAACCCCCCGATACTGGACGACCTCGTGATCACCGGCCTCGACCATATCGCTCTCGCGGTCCGCGACCTGGACGCCGCCGTCGACGGCTATCGCCGCTTCCTCGGTCTCGAGCCGAACTGGCTGGGCGGCGATGGCGGCGCGCGCCACGCCTGGTTCCAGCTGCCGAACATGGCGCTCGATGTGATCGCCCCGCATGGGGAGGGCGGGTTCGGTCAGACGATCGCGCGCCACCTCGACGCCCATGGCGAGGGGATCTGGGCCCTGGCCTTCACCGTCGACGACATCGAGGCCAGCGCCGCCCTGCTGGCGCGCCGCGGCCTTCCCGCCCCGCCGCCGCGGCCAGTGCGCTCGACCCACGACGACGGCCGCAAGCGCTACTGGACCACGACCTCGCTCGACCCCGCTGCGACCGGCGGGATCAACATTCTGCTCGCCGCCCCGCCACGCGACGGCGTCGCTTGGCCGCTGTCGCAGCCGACCGGCCCCGGAGCGATCTCCCAGCTCGACCACGTGG
The DNA here is from genome assembly GCF_056401675.1 of Phenylobacterium sp. P4_E10. Taxonomy (NCBI): domain Bacteria; kingdom Pseudomonadati; phylum Pseudomonadota; class Alphaproteobacteria; order Caulobacterales; family Caulobacteraceae; genus Phenylobacterium; species Phenylobacterium sp. P4_E10. The sequence goes on from NZ_JBFUIW010000017.1 coordinate 66,074, forward strand.
TCATCCAGACGCCCAATCCGGACCGGGCCTTGGGGATCTACGGGGCCAAGCTCGGCCTCGACCTGCGGCTCGACCGCTCCAATCCCGACTGGAGGGTTCGGCAGCTCTTCTTCCGCTGCGCCGATAGCGTCGTCGAGTTCGCCAGCGGGCTCGATCGGCAGGCTTCCGACGCGCCCGACCGCTTCGGAGGCCTTGCCTGGCAAGTGGCCGACATCGACGCCGCGCACTCCCGCATCGCTTCGGCAGGTTTCGACGTTTCCGACGTGAAAACCGGCCGAAAGCCCGGCACCCGGGTCTTCACCGTACGTTCCGGAGTTGCGGCCGGCCCGGCCCTCGTCATCTCCCAGGGCGAGCGCCCCTCGACCTGATCTGCACCTCTGCTAAAGACCAAGCCATGCAAGCCTTTACCCGTCTCGACGCCAAGATCGCCCCGCTGCCGCTGGCGAACATCGACACCGACCAGATCATCCCCAAGCAGTTCCTCAAGACCGTGGAGCGCGAGGGCCTGGGGCGGGGACTGTTCTACGACTTCCGCTTCGACGAAAACGGCAAGGAAAAGAACGACTTCGTTCTCAACCGCCCGGAGTACAAGGGCGCGGGCGTGCTGGTCGCCGGCGACAATTTCGGCTGCGGCTCCTCGCGCGAGCACGCCCCCTGGGCGCTGATGGACTTCGGGATCAGCTGCGTGATCTCCACGAGCTTCGCCGACATCTTTTATAGCAACTGCTTCCAGAACGGCCTGCTGCCGGTGGTGCTCGGCGCTGACCAGGTTCAGGACCTGATGGAAGAGGCCAAGGGCGGCAACCACATGGTCACCGTCGATCTGGAAGCCCAGACCGTGACCTCGCCTTCGGGCAAGACCTTCGCGTTCCAAATCGATGCGAACCGCAAGGAAAAGATGCTCAAGGGCCTCGACGCCATCGGCGAGACCCTGCAAGCCGCCGGCTCGATCGACACCTATGAAGGCAAGCGGGCGATCAGCCGGCCCTGGCTGGAGCGGGCGTGAGCCTCGTTATCGCCGGCACGGTGCGGGTCCCGCCGGAGAACTTCGCCGCCTTCCGTCCGCACATGCAGGCCATGCTGGACGCCAGCCGCGCCGAGGACGGCTGCCTGGAGTACAGCTACGCCCAGGACGTGCTCGATCCTGGCCTGATACGCGTGTTCGAGGCCTGGCGCGACCAGGCCGCGCTCGACGCCCACTTTCAGACGCCGCATATGGCCGCATGGCGTGGCCATTGGCCCGCCTTCGGGGTTTCCGATCGTCGCCTCTTCGCCTACGAGGTCGCCTCCGAACGCCAACTCTAGGCGCGTGACTCACAACGGGGGTTCCCACATGACCGACCTGCTCCTTCTTCCCGGCGACGGCATCGGCCCCGAAGTGACCGCCCAGGCTCGCCGCGTGGCCGAGGCGCTGGTCCCCGACCTGGTGATCGAGGAGCGGCTGTTCGGCGGCGCGAGCTATGACGCGCACGGCCTGCCGCTGACCGATGAGACCCTGGCCGCCGCCAAGTCCGCCAAGGCGGTGCTGATGGGCGCGGTGGGCGGTCCCAAATGGGTCGGCGCGCCGCGCGACAAGCGCCCGGAAGCCGGGCTGTTGAACCTGCGCGCCGGCATGGAAGTGTTCGCCAACCTGCGCCCGGCACTCTGCTTCAACGCCCTGGCCGACGCCTCCAGCCTCAAGCGCGAGCTGGTCGAGGGCCTGGACTTCATGATCGTCCGCGAACTGACGGGCGGTATCTATTTCGGCTCGCCGCGCTTCATCGAGGAACTGCCGGAGGGCGGCAAGCGCGCAGTCGACACCCAGGTCTACACCACCGCCGAGATCGAGCGCGTCGCCCGTGTGGCCTTCGAACTGGCCCGCGGCCGCAAGAACAAAGTCCACTCGGCCGAGAAGTCCAATGTCATGGATTCCGGCCTGCTGTGGCGCGAGGTGGTCAGCGACCTGCACAAGCGCGAGTACAGCGACGTCCAGCTCGAGCACATCCTGGCCGACAACGCCGCGATGCAGATCGTCAAGAATCCCAAGCAGTTCGACGTGATGGTCACCGACAACCTGTTCGGCGACATTCTCTCGGACGCCGCGGCCCAGCTGACCGGGTCGCTCGGCATGCTGCCGTCGGCCGCCCTGGGCGCCGCAGGCAAGCCGGGCCTCTACGAGCCGATTCACGGCTCAGCTCCGGACATCGCCGGGCAGAACCTCGCCAACCCGCTGGCGGCGATCCTGTCATTGGAGATGGCCCTGCGCTGGTCGCTGGGCCGCGCCGAAGCCGCCGACAAGCTCTATGCCGGCGTGGTCCGCGCCCTGGAGGACGGGGCCCGCACCCGCGACCTCGGCGGCGCCCTGACCACGGTGGAAATGGGCGACGCGGTGCTCGCCGCGCTCTAGCGCTCAAGGGCGAAGAAGGCGTCTCCGGGCCGCTGCAGCGCGGCCCGGAAAACGTCGCGCGCCTGCGCCCACCCGACGCACCGCGGCGAACAAACGCACCGACTCCCGATTGCATTTTTTTTCGAAATGCGAGATGGGGACGCCCGCATGAGTTACCTAAAGAACACCACTTTCCAAGACCGCGCGTCAGCGTCCCTCGAAGCCAAGAAGGCCCTCCTGGCCAAGATGAAGGTGAAACCCACCGTCACGGCCGCTCCGGGACCCGATCGCGCCTCCATCAAAGCCGCCGAACTGGCCGAGCTACGCGCAAAGCGTGAAGCCGAACGGGCTGAGCGACGCAAAGCCCAGGCCGAGGCCGAGGCGCTAGCCAAGGAGATCGACGCGTTCAACGCCGAGACCGCCGAGCTGGAACTGCGCGTCGCCCAGAAGGCCGCCCGCGACGCCCGCTACGCCGCACGCAAGCAGCGCCGCAAGTAGGCGCACGGCCCTAGTCGGGGTGGTCGGCGGCTGAGGCCGGCGCCACGTGCGGCGGGAACGCGTCCGCCATCGGCTCGTACTTGGCCCTGGCTCGCTCCAGGCGCGCGCGCATGTCCGCCGCGTCGTCCGGGAAGTTGCGCGCGACGCTGTAGTTCTCGCCGGGATCGACATCCATGTCGAACAGCAGCGGGTAGCGATCGAGCGCGATGTCGTAGGTCCGGTAGTAGGACCGCGCCACATACTTCCAGCGTGGCGTGCGGACGGCTGCGACCCTGTTGTTGTCGAACAGCACGATCTCCTCGTGGGGCGAGTCCGCGCCATCCTTGAGCACCCCGGACAGGTCCTTGCCGTCCAACTCGCGGTCGCTGACCGCCGGCTGGCCGGCCATGGCTAGCAACGTCGGCAGCAGGTCCAGGTTGCTGGCGAGCCCGTTATGGACGCTGCCTGCGGGCAGCGCGCCCGGCTGACGCGCGATAAACGGCACCCGGAAACCCCCGTCCCAGGCCGAGCCGCCCTTGCGGTCGCGGAACGGGCCTGACGAGCCTTCGAACCACGGGCCGTTGTCCGACGTGAAGACCACCATGGTGTCCTCGTCGAGGCCCAGCGCCTTCAGCTTTGCCAGAAGCCGCCCGACATTGACGTCGATCTCCTCGACCACCTCGCCATAGGCCCCGCCCTGCGACCCGGTCAGATCGTCCGGGTTGGGCTTCAGCGGCACATGCGGCGCGGTCAGGGCCAGCAGCACGAAGAAAGGTCGCTCGCGGTTCTGCTCGGCGAATTCAATGGTCTGCTCGAAGAACCATTGGGTCAGCTTGGCGAAGTCGGCCTTGCCCTCGGTCATCGGCGAGGTGGCGTTGTCGTAGAGCGCCAGGGGCTTCATGTCGTGGCTGTAGGGCAAGCCATAGAAGCGGTCGAAGCCATAGGCCATCGGCGGCCAATGCGGTGCGACGTGACCGAGGTGCCACTTGCCGATCAAGGCGCTGGCGTAGTCTTCGCCCAGAGCCTTGGGAATGGTCAGTGCGTCCGGCGGCAGGCCGGTGGTGTCAGCGGGCTGGATCACCTCGTGCGCCAGGCCGTTGCGGATCGCGTACTGCCCGGTCAGCAGCCCCGCGCGCGATGGGGTGCAGACATTGGCCGAGGCATAGAAGTCGGTGAGCCGCACGCCCTGCTCGGACATGCGATCGAGATTGGGCGTCCGGATGACCGTGCCGCCGTCGCAGCCGAGGTCGCCGTAGCCAAGGTCGTCGGCAAGAATGACGATGAAATTGGGTTTGCGCATCGGGCCAACATCTCCGCCTTGGCCGCGGCTGTCACCCTTAAAGCCTCAGCAGCCAGGTCTCACTGACTAGGCCTGGCGCGATCACGTCGTCGGGGCGGCTTTCGATCAACTCGAAGCCGGCGGCTGCGTAAATGGCGCGGGCCGGAAGCAGGATGCTCTGAGTCCAGAGGGTGATCTCGCGGTAGCCGGCCTGGCGCGCGAAGGCCACGCACTCGGCCACCAGCCGCTTGCCGAGGCCATGCCCGCGGGCGGCCGGCTCGATGAGCAGCAGCCGCAGCTTAGCCTGTCCCTCGACCTCGCCCTTCACCAGGAAGATCGACCCGAGCATCTCGCCCTCGCGCTCGGCGATCCAGCAGCGTTCGCGGGAGGGGTCGAAGTTGAGGACGAAATCGCCGGCGATCTTGGCGACCAGCGCCTCGAACCGTTCGTCCCAACCCTGTTCGCGGGCGTAGAGCACGCCGTGGCGATGGGCGACCCAGCCGATATCTCCCGGCCGATGAGCCCGAAGAACGATCTCGCCGCTCTTGAGCGCCCCGCCGAGCAGGCCCTCGATCTCGGCCATGGCCTTGGTCAGCTTGGTTCTCTGCACTGTCGAGAGCGGCGCGATCATTCCCTCCACGGCGCCTTGTGCTGAGCCGAGCCAGTTGTTGTAGGCGTGTATGCCCTCAGTGGTCAGCCATACCGACACGCGGCGGCGGTCGTGCTGGTCGGTCTGACGCTGCAAAAGTCCCTCCTCCTCGAACCGTTTGAGCACCCGGCTCAGATAGCCGGGATCCATGTCGGTGCGTCCGGCCAGAGCTTTTGGCGCCACCCCATCCGGAGCCTGGGCGACTTCGTACAGCACCCGCATCTCGGCCAGGGTGTAGGGAGAACCGAGGTGCGCCTCGTCCAGCGCGCCGATCCGGCGGGTGTAGAAGCGGTTGAATCGGCGAACGGCGGATACGGGGTCTCTGGCCAGCATGATCATCCTCCCAGGACAGGATTTTCCAGATAGTTGACTGAGTCAATTATCTGTTTTTGGGGATGGCCCTGCCACTCATCAGACCCAGCAGTTCGGTGGCCACCGCAAGCCAGGCGGGGGTCAGACCCTCCGACAGCCCCTGGGCCCATAGCACCTTACGCCGCAAGGCTTGGCTGTAGGCGTCTCGCCCCTGCTCGGTTAGCCGAAACAGGCGTGCACGACGATGATCAGGATTGTCGATCCATGCGCTCAGCCCGCGCTCGGCCATATCGTCGGCGAGCCGCTGTACGGCCTGGCGGCTGAGCCCCAGGGTTCGCGCCACCTGCGGCACGGTGCGGGCGGCGCCGACTTGGCCCAGGACGCCGGCCACCCGCATCCGGGCGCCGGTGAGGCCCGTGTCGGCAAGCATTCGGTCCTCGACCTCGGCGAACCGGCTCGCGGCCGCGCCTACCGCATCGACCAGGCGCAGAACCGCGTCCGCTGAAGTTTCCATGGCAGCAGCATGTCGCTATGCCAATATATTGTCAAACTTCCTTTGTTGTTCGAATACGCCGTCCGGTTAAGCTCCCCCCATGCAAGCCTTCCTGCTCAGAGCCTCCTACGACCGCATCGCCGAACGCGCCGCGGCCCTGGCCCCCGATCTCGATATTGTGGTGCTGGAGCCGGAGGGTGGTCTTACCCTCCGGGGCCAACCGTTCGACGAGGCAAATCTGGCGCCCGACATCTGGTGGCTGAGCCTGGACGCCTTCGGCAAGCGCGGCGGTGACTACTTCCCGAGGCTGGCCGGGTCGCCGGACGCCCGCTGGGTGCAGACAGCCTTTGCCGGGCTCGACAACGCAATGTTCAAGCCACTGGCGCGGGACGGTCTGACCGTAACCAATTCCAGCGCCCAGGCGCCGGCCATCGCCGAGTACGTGACCATCCACGCGCTCAGCCTCCTGCACCCTATCGCGCAGCAAGCCGCCCACCAGCGGGCCCGCGAGTGGAAGCCGGTGAACTTCCGCGAGGTCGGTCAGACCCGCTGGCTCATTGTGGGCTTCGGCAATATCGGCCGGGAAATCGCCGCGCGGGCCAAGGCCTTCGGCGCCGACATCGAGGCGGTGCGCCGCTCACCGTCGGGAGATGGTCTGGCCGACTCCGTCAGCACGCTCGCCGATCTGCCGCAGCGCTTGCCCGAGGCCGACGTCGTAGTGCTGGCCTGCGCGCTCAATGACGAGACCCGCGATTTGGCCAACGTCGACTTCTTTGCTGCGATGAAGCCGGGAGCCATCCTGATCAACATCGGCCGCGGCGGCCTGGTGGACGAGGACGCATTGCGCGCGGGCCTCGATCGCGACCAGCCCGGTCATGCGGTGCTAGACGTCTTCAAGACCGAGCCACTGCCGCAGGACGCCTGGTTCTGGGATCACCCGAAGGTCCGGGTGACGCCGCACGCGTCCAACCGCGGCGACCTGACCGGTGCGCGCGGCGAGGAGCTGTTCCTGGAAAACCTCGCCCGCTACGTGCGCGGGGAGACGCTGCGCAACGTCACCAACCCCGCCGACATCGGCGCCGGCTAACCAAGGGTCGGGTCGAGCTTCAAGGCCCGGGCGCGGTCGGCGGCGGCTGCTTCCTTGTCGCCCATCTCCGCCTTCGACTTCGAGCGCTGCAACCACGCGTCCGCATAGGTCGGGTCGAGCGCAATCGCCTCATCAAAGGCCTCGATCGCCTGAAGATGGTCGCCCATGGCGCTGTAGATCTCGCCGCGAGTGCTCAAATTGAATGGCGTCTTCGAGGACTTGATCGCCCCGTTGATGTCGGCCAGCGCCCGATCATGGCGGCTCAACATGAGCATGGCGCGGGCGCGCAAGCCGAGGGCGTCCGGATCATCGGGTTCGAGTTTCAGCGCGGCATCCAGATCGACCAGCGCCTTCGCGGGCTCGTCCATATCGACGAAGTACGCCCCACGCCACGTGAGCGAATATGTGGACTTCGGATCGGCCTTCAGCGCCGCGTCGAAATCGGTCAGCGCGCGGTCGTCGCCGGCGTCGTACCGCGCCAGTCCGCGATCCGTGAGCAGTACGGCGTTGACGGGATCCAGCGCTACCGCACGGTCAAAGGCGGCCACGGCAGGCTTCCAGCGGCCTTCCGCCTGCAGCACGCGTCCGGCGTTCCACCACCCATAGAGGTTTCCCGGGTCCAGGCGGGTAGCTGCAGTATAGGCCGCAAGAGCACGGCGGCTGTCGCCGAGCTTCTCCCAGGCGGCGCCCAGCGACACGTGAAGGTCAGCGTCTTTCGGCTCGAGCTTAATCGCCGCCTCAAATCCAGCGACGGCGCCCGCGTAGTCGCCCTGGTCGGCGTGCACCTCCGCCCAGGCAGCAAGGACTGCCGGCGAGTCCGGCTCCAGTTTAAGAAGTAGATCATACGTCGCCAGCGCCTCGGAGACGCGTTTCAGCTCCACCAGCTCCATGGCCACACTCAATAGGGCGTCGGTCCGCTTGGGATCGATCTGGAAGGCGAGCCGGAAATCGGCGAGCGCCGTCTCGTGGTCGCCCCCCTCCACGCGCAACTGACCGCGCTCATATAGAGCCCCCGCGTGCGACCCCGAGGCCAGAACCTTGTCAAACTCGGCCCGAGCCTTGTCCTTTTGGCCAAGTGCGCCAAACACCTTCCCGCGCGTGACCAGCACGTCAGCGTCATTCGGCGCCAGTCGTGCGGCCGCTTCGGCCTGCGACAGCGCCACCTCGGGCTGCTCGGCCTCCAGATAGATTAGGGCCAGCATCTCGAGCGCGCTGACGTCGTTACGGGCGGCGGCGGCCTCAAGCGCGGCCAGACCCGCTTTGCCTTTGCCGGCTTCGAGCAGCTCTATGGCGCGCAAGGTCGCGGGCGAGTAGTCGACCGCCGCGACCGGGCCAGCGGCCAACAGCGTCGCTGTGAACGGAATGAAGATCAGGCGTTTCACTTTCGCAGCTCCGGAGTTGCGATGAGGACGATGGGGGCCGGCGTGAGCCAGGCTGTCGCGGCGGCGCGCACCTCCTGCGCCGAGATCGAGGCCAGGGGGCTTTCCCCCTCGGCGACGTCCAACAGGTCCTGGCGGCCGATCTGCCGGGTCTGGGCCCACCAAATGTTGTCGGTGCGCAGGTTCAGGACCTGGCTCAACAGCGGCTTGCGCGCGGCCTCCAGTCTGGCGGAGTCGATATCTCCCGCGGCCAGGCGGGCGGCCAGCGCGTGCATCTCGGCCTCGACGAGGGGGAGGTCGGCCGGCGCGGTCTCAACGGCGGCGATCAGATAGGCCTGGTCCGCCCGATCCGGGGCCGAGAGATCGACGAAAGGAGCGTAGGCCTTGCCGAGCCGCTCACGAACCGATTGTCGCAGCTCGTCGTCGAACAGGGCGCCCAGCAGTCGCAGGGCGCGCTGCTCGCGGCGGCGGCTTGGGTCGGCCACAAACAGCGGCCAGACCATGGCGACCATCGTCTTGTCGGCAGGACCGGAATGGGTGAGCTCGATCCGCGGCGTGGCGGCGGCAGGAAATCGGCCGAAGCCGCGATAGTCGGTCGGCGAGGCGAACCCCTCGCGCGGCGGCAGCGCGCCGAAGGTCTTGCTCACCAGCTCGATCGCCTCGGCCTCGCTGATGTCGCCGACCAGGGTCACCTCCAGCAGCGCCTGGGTGACGATGGGCTTCAGCCAGGCTTCGAAGTCGCGCGACGTCAGCCGCGACAGCTCGGCGGCTGGAGGCACGGGGTTCCCCGCGAGCGCATCGATGCGCTCGTAGATGACGTCCAGCGGGGAGGCCAGGCTGGCGCGTTCGTCGGCCGCCAGCTCGGCGGGGAGCTTGGCGTCCAGCTCGTCTCGAAATCCCGGGTCGAGCAGATAGGTGGACATCAGCAGCAACTGGGCCGGCAGCCGGTCGAGATAGGAGTGCGAGGCGAAGGTGAAGGCCCGGTTCTCCATCGAGAACTCCAGGCGAAGGGGCTCGTCGCCGAAAATCGCCTTCAGTTCGGCGTAGGAGTGGCGACCCAGTCCCCCCAGCGTGAAGGAATCGGCGGCGATACCGCCTTCGCTGGCCGAACGACTCCCCAGCGCCCGACGTCCCTCGCCGAGATCGACCCGGACCTCGACCACGCCTTTGCTGAATTCGGTCCGCTTGAAGTTCATCGCCACGCCGTTGTCGAACCGCAGGCGAACGAAGGATCCGTCCTTGGTGCGATCCAGCACCTTGCCGGGCGAGCCCGCGCGATAGGCCCATTGCGGCGCGGCGCGTTTCACGTAGGCGCTCGTCGGTGCGACCTGGTTCTCCGCCCATGCGGCGAGAATCTGCTGGCCGCTAGGGGCGGACTCGCCGACCGCGGCTACGAACGGGCCGGCGCCGCTCCAGTCCTCGCGCCACGCGGCCTGGACGCGCTCACGGGTCCAACCCTCCAGCGCCTTGTTCACCGCGCGCATCTGCTGTCGCGGTTCCATGCGCACCTCGCCGTCCGCGACAGTCATGGCAAGATCGGTTGCAACGTCGGGGCTCGTGCGGCTGGCCGCATCGGTGATCTCGCCCAGCAAACCGCCTCGGATCTCGATCAGCGCCGCCTCGATCTCGTCCTGGCCGGGGCCCTCGTCGGTGAAGCGGCGCAGCTCCAGCTGAACGGCTTTCAGCGCCGCCCGCCAATCCTCGGGCGCTGCAGCGACGGTGACGCAGAGCTGTCGGCGCTCTCCTTCTGCGTCGTTGATGTCGAGCTGGGCGTCGAGCACGGCCAGATCGGTGAAGCGCAACTGGTCGAGCCGCGCCTGCAGGGCGGTGATGGCTACAAGCTGCAGCATCCGCCGCTGCAGCTGGGCTGTGTCGGCGATTGGCAGTTCGGGCGCGCGCAGGCGGCAAACCGACAAGCCGCTATCGACGCGGGGCTCCGACACCCCGACCGCGTCCAGGCCGCGGCGGGCATCCGGCGGCGGCGACGGCGCGCGCGCCGGCAATGGGCCTCCGGCGCCGCGCCAGTCGCCAAACGTGTCGATGACATCGCTCATCAACCCCTTCATCGCCGCCGTATCGCCGACAATGGTCAGGCGGGCGTGCTCGGGCCGATACCAGCGGGTGTAGAACCCCTGTAGCGTGGCGGGGGTGAGGCGGTGCAGAACTCCCAATTCGCCGATCGGCGGCCGCTGGGTTGAACGCAATTCCGGCGCCTGAAAGGCTGTGATGGTGTTGAGGACCAGTTCGTCCGGCGCAGCGCGTGCGTCGCGTTCGGCCAGCACCACGCCGCGTTCGCGGTCGACCGCGGCGGCGTCGAACACGACCCCATCGGCGACATCACGCAGCCATTGCAGGGCCAGGCGGCGTGACTCGGTCGAGGCATCCGGAAGATCGAGGACGTAGATCGTGCGGCGCGGACTGGTAAACGCGTTCTGGTCGCGTCCGGCCGACACTCCCATGGCCGCGAAGGCGCGCTCGAGCTCGCCCTCCGGGAAGTGGCGGGTGGCGCGAAAGGCCATGTGCTCGATGAAGTGGGCGGCGCCCCGTTCGGCCTCGGCCTCCTCGACGCTGCCGACATCAAAAGTCAGTCGCAGCGACAGCGCGCCCTTCGGGTTGGAGTTGGGCGCGATCACATAGGCCATGCCACTGGGCATGGTCCCTTGCATTACCGCCGGGTCGGCCGTCAGCGGTTCGGCAGCCGCGGCCGCTTCAGCCGCCAGGCACAGAGCCGCGAACAGGCCCCCGCACACCCGCACCCACAACGATGCCACGCACACCCCCAGAAAGCTCAACCGGAGGATACATATTGAGACGAGAATGAAAAGTGAACATCGTTACGCGTCGACAACCATCTGGGTCTGCAGAACCAGCGCCAGCAACTTGCCGCTCTCGTTAGTGATGCGGGTCTGCCAGACACTGGAGCGGCGGCCGATATGAAGCGGCGTGGCCTCGCCCAGCACCATGGTTCCCACCTTGGCCGCGCCCAGGAAGTTGGTCTTGGACTCCAGCGTGGTCGTGCGCGCCCCGGCCGGCAGGTTGAGAAAGCCGCCGATCGCGCCGAGCGCGTCGGCAAAGGCCATGTACGCCCCGCCGTGCAGAATGCCGCCAGCCGTGCAGAGGTCCTCACGGACCAACAGCCGGCCGGTGATCTTGTCCTTGCTGCGCTCGACGATCTCCACGCCCATCAAATTGGAGAACGGCATTCCGGTGTCGGCGCTCATCAGCCTGTCCTGTCGCTAGGGTCGATGCCTCAAGCTGACGGGATGGTCTTGGCAGGGTCAATGACCTCCGACGTCGTGTCTGCGGCGGCCGTTTCCGTGGCGGCCGACTCCTCCTCGGCAGGCTCGACCGGCCTGGGTGCGAACAGGGCGGTCAATTCGGCAAGCGTCACCTTGCCATCGCCATCAGAGTCGATGCGGCCGAACAGCCGCTCGGCGCGCGCCGAGCGGCCGGGCGCTTTGCCCGACTTACCCGGCAGGGCGTCCTTCAGCTCGGCCAACGTGAAGCCGCCATCGCCATCGGCGTCGAGGGACTCCACCACCCGCTGGGCTGCCGTCTCCAATGCGGTCTGGGCCTCGATCAGCGCATCGAGCGTCTTGGGGCCGAACCGCCTGTGAGCCTGAGCTTCGGGCCGAACCTTGGCCGCGCGAGTCTCGTCGGCGCCGGCAATTGGCGCCGAGCGCCCATTCTTGCCGGGCTGCGGCTGTGCGATTTCATCAGATCCGACGAGGCCTGCGGCATGATCGGGGGCGACCTGATCACCCTTCTTCTTGCCAATGATTTCCGTGGTTTGGTCAGATTTTCCCAAACCGGGAGCAAGCAGATTGGCGGCGATCCCTGTCAGTTTGTGGGCAGGGGCGTGAATATGCATCGAGTGTCTCCCTCGCTGGGTTGGCTCGGTCGACGCAACGAGCGTGCCACCGCTCGCCTTGCGCCATGGAACGCCAGGGCGTAACGGGACGCTCCGCTACAAGATTTGAAGGAGACCGCCATGGGCTATCGGGTGGCCGTGGTCGGCGCCACGGGCAATGTGGGCCGCGAGATGCTGAATATCCTGGAGGAAGTGAAATTCCCCGTGGACAAGATTCACGCGATCGCCAGCCGCAAGTCGATCGGCGTTGAAGTCTCGTTCGGCGAGAAGATCATCAAGTGCGAGGACGTCGAGCAGTTCGATTTCTCCACTGTCGACGTCGTGCTGATGAGCGTCTCGGGCACGTTCGCCAAGGAGTGGGCCCCGAAGATCGGCGCCGCCGGCCCGATCGTCATCGACAACTCCTCTGCCTGGCGGATGGACCCCGACGTGCCGCTGATCGTGCCGGAAGTGAACCCGGACGACGTGGCCTATGCCAGCAAGAAGAACATCATCGCCAACCCGAACTGCTCCACCGCCCAGCTGGTCGTGGCGCTGAAGCCGCTGCACGACCGTGCGCGCATCAAGCGGGTGGTGGTCTCGACCTACCAGTCGGTTTCTGGGGCCGGCAAGGAAGGCATGGACGAGCTTTGGGACCAGACCAAGGGCGTCTTCGTCCTGGGCGCTCCCGAGCCCAAGAAGTTCCCGAAGCAAATCGCCTTCAACGTCATTCCCTTCATCGGCGCCTTCAACGAGGACGGCTACACCGACGAGGAAGCCAAGATGTGGAACGAGACCCACAAGATGATCGACCCGTCGATCGCGCTCACCGTGACCTGCGTGCGGGTGCCGGTGATGGTCGGCCACTCGGAGGCGGTGAACATCGAATTCCACGATCCGCTGGACGAAGATGAGGCCCGCGACCTGCTCCGCGAGAGCCCGGGCCTGATCGTCATCGATCAGCGCAACGACAAGGGCTACATCACGCCGAAGGAAGCCCAGGGCGAGTTCTCGGTGTTCGTCAGCCGCATCCGCAAGGATCCCACGGTCGAGAACGGCTTGAACCTGTGGGTCGTCGCCGACAACCTGCGCAAGGGCGCGGCTTTGAACGCAGTCCAGATCGCCGAGCTGCTGCACGAGCGCGGCCTGCTGAAGAGCAAGGCCACGGCCTAATGCCTAGGCCGCCATCCCGAGCTGATTGATCAGGGTCCGCACCTGGTCCATCCGCTCGGGATTGGCGGCCAGTTCGGTGCGGGTCTCTTCAAGGCGCACCATGCGCATCGCCTCCTGGCGGGCGCGGTCGGCGGCCGGGCCCGACGGAGCGGTTTCGCCCGTCGCCAGGCGCAGCAGCAGCAACAGCTTCTGGCCCGCGGGCGCCGGAGCCTTGGTCAGGGTCGGGATCAGGCGCGCGTCCGCCTCAACCATGCCCCCAACGTCGCCGATCTTGGCCTGGATCGGCTGGTAGTCTTCCGCCGCGAGCCCCGAGCGACCGACCGAGCGCTGCAACGCCGCCAACTTCTGGAGCTTCACCGCCGCGGTATCTGGGCCATAGCGGAATTCCTTCTCGAACCGCAGGGCCGCCACGCCGGCCGACAAGTAGCGTCCGGCCTGGCGCTTGTTGGCGCCGCCGATGACGTTCTCCACCAGCCAGACCAGGGCCTCGATCTCCTCGCGGGCGGTGCGCTCGCCGCCGCCGAGATAGGATTCGACGAAGTCGCTGGTCACCAGCATCCGCGAGCGCTGCACGAAGGCCGCCTGGACGTCGTCGCCGTTGAGCAGGGCGCCGGCGCCCGCCGCAGCGGTCAGGGTCATGGCGAGGCCGCGCATGATCGCGATCTCGCCGGGAGCATCGCCCGGACGAAGCCGACGCGGGCCGTTCAGTTCGCGCACCACCCGCTTGGCGATGGCCGAACGCACGCTTTGGAAGTCGTCGCTGGACAGCCACTTGGCGAGCCGCGTGGCCGCCTCCGACAGCGGCGGCATGATCTTGGCGACCGAGGGCTCGATCCGCATCAGGGCGTCGACCGTGTCGCAGGCCGACAGCCGGGTCATGGCAGCGAGCTGACCGCCGAGATCGAGGTCGGCCCCGAGGATATTGTCTAGTCCGGAACGCGAGCCGAGGATCTCGGCCATCGGCTGTTCGATGGTCTGCAACGCCAGCGCCCGAGGCGGTCCGGTTACCGGCGCGGCGTCGGCCAGGTCCAGCAGGCGCGAGATCTTCTCCGACCAAGAGCGGGCCGGAGCGATCGAGGCGGCGACGCCGGCCCCCAGCAGGTAAGCGCGATCGGGATCGTGGCTGACGCGCTCGGCGGCGCGGGCGAAGCCTTCCTTGTCGAGGTCCGGCATCCCGCCCTTGCGGAAGTCCTTCAGCAGCCGGTCGACGGCGCGGTCGACCAGGGTGGTGAACACCCGGATCAACTCGTGCACCGTCAAGCCGCGGGCCTGGGCCTCGGGAATGGCGACCTTCTGGATGGCGTGCTGCAGGTCGGTGCCGGAGGCTTCCAGCTCCTCGACCAGGTCGGCGCGGTGCAGCAGTTCGAACGGTGTCGCGCCCTTGCGCTCCAGCCAGCCCTCGAGAAGGCGGCCGATCCGTTCGCGAGCGTGGATGGTGTAGAGATCCTGCGGCTGCACGCAGAGCGGATCCTGGTTCTCGACGACTTTCTTCTTCTTGACCACCTCGGTGGCGCCGAGATTCAGGATGGAGACCGACTGGAACTCGCGGGTCTCGGAGTCGAGGGTTTCCTTGGTGACGCGGACAGCCGCCACGCGGCCTTCCTTCATCAGCTCCTCGGCGGTGGCGATGGCGGCCGTGCGGTTCTCGGTGGCCATGTCCAGCGTCCACGCCGCCCCGGGCGCACGCCGGATGAATAGCTCGTAGTGGACTTGCTGGCCGGGCACGACAGTTCCCCTTTGGGTCACTGATCCTGCCCGGACAAGCTTAATATGCCTTTAGCACAAGGCTTTACCGGACGTTGCGCGAATACCTGAAGCGGGAACCGACGCGTTCGCCGTCGACTTCATCCGACGAACGCCCCATTGAGGACACGCTGGCGGGCGATTAGCTATGCAAGCTTCGCTGAAGGAAACGACAGAGACCTATGGCCAAGATCACCCTGGTGGACGACGACGAGAACATCGTCACGTCGGTGAGCCTCGCTCTCGAAAGCCACGGCCATGAGGTCAAGGCGTACTTCGATGGCGCGTCCGGACTGGCGGCTCTCGAGAACGAACCCCCGGACCTGGCGATCCTCGACGTGAAGATGCCCCGCATGGACGGCATGGAAGTGCTGCGCCGGCTGCGCCGCACCTCGGACCTGCCCGTCATCATCCTGACTTCAAAGGACGAGGAGATCGACGAGATCCTCGGCTTCAACCTCGGGGCCGACGACTACATGCACAAGCCGTTCAGCCAACGGCTGCTGATCGAGCGGGTGAAGGCGGTGCTGCGCCGGGCCGGCATCGAAGGCGAAGAGCCCGCTGTGGGCGGCGCCGCGGCGGCGCCCAATGGAGACGCCGCGGCCCGTGCCCTGAAACGCGGCAAGCTCACCCTCGACCCCGCCCGCCACGACTGCCTGTGGGACGGCCGGCCGGTGAAGCTGACGGTGACCGAGTTCCTGCTGCTGCAGTCGCTCGCTCAGCGGCCCGGCTTCGTGAAGAGCCGCGACAATCTGATGGACGCCGCCTACGACGATCAGGTCTATGTGGACGACCGCACCATCGACAGCCACATCAAGCGGATGCGAAAGAAGTTCCGCGAGGTCGACCCGGAGTTCGACGCGATCGAAACCCTTTATGGCGTCGGATACAGATACCGCGAAGCCTGACCCGAAGCCGGAGGCGCGTAAGCGTCGGCCGACCCAGGCCGGCTCCTCCTCCTTCTTCCGTTGGCTGCCAGGCTCGCGCCTGGGGCGGTTCATCATCCTGCTCAACGTCCTGGGTCTGGCGATCATCATCGCCGGCTCGCTGCTGCTGAATGAGCTTCGGCGCGGCCTGGTCGGGGCGCGGATCGACAGCCTGACCACCCAGGGCGAGCTAATCGTCAACGTGATCAACCGCGCCGCGACGGTGGGCGAGCCGACGCCGGAACTGGACGCCCAGGCCGCCAGCGAGATTCTGCAGATGCTGTCCAACCCGCGCTCGCAGCGGGCGAGGTTGTTCGACGCCAACGGCAACCTGATCGCCGACAGCTACTGGGTGGCCGACCGCGTCGAATGGAAGGTGCTGCCGCCGGCCAAGCCGCGTAGCGACCAGGGCGGCCTGGCGCTGGACCTGAACATCGGCCGCCCGCCGCCGCCGGTGGCTCCCGCCGCTCAGCGGGCCCTGATGATGGAAGTCGGCCAGGCCCTGCGCGGCGTGCATTGGGCGGGGATGCGCACCGCCGAGGACGGCGAGCGGGTCGTCTCGGTCTCGATTCCCATCCAGCACGTCCAGGCGGTGCTCGGGGTCCTGACCCTGGAGGCCAGCGACGTCGACGAGATCATCCGGCGCGAGCGTCAGGCGCTGGCGCCGTTCATCCTGATCTCGATCTTCGTGACCCTGGTCTCCTCGATCCTGCTGAACAACCTGATCGCCCAGCCGGTCCGGATGCTGGCCCGCGCGGCCGACCGGGTGCGGTTGTCGCGGGCGCGCGCCATCTCGCTGCCGCAGCTCGCCAATCGCGACGACGAGCTCGGCGACCTGACCCGGTCGCTGGAAGACATGACCGACGCGCTTTCCGAGCGCATGGACGCCATCGAGCGTTTCGCCGCCGACGTCGCGCACGAAATCAAGAACCCGCTGACCTCCCTGCGCTCGGCGGTCGAGACCCTCGACCTGGTCAAGGACCCCGTCGCGCGTGAGCGGCTGCTGTCCATCCTCAAGAACGACATTAAGCGTCTCGACCGGCTGGTCACGGACATCTCCAACGCCTCGCGGCTGGACGCCGAACTGTCGCGCGAAGACTTGCGTTCGCTCGACCTCGGCAAACTGATCCACGACGTCACTCAGCTCTACCAGGACACCGCCAAGCCCGGCGACGTGCGTGTCCGCTTCGACCTTCCCGACACCCTGGAGCCGATCATGGTCTCCGGCCGCGAGGGGCCGCTGGGCCAATTGCTGCGCAATCTGATCGACAACGCCCGATCGTTCAGCGCCATGGGCGGTGAAGTGCGCGTGGCGCTGGAACGCGGCCGCGGCGAGGCGGTGCTCACCGTCGATGACGACGGTCCCGGCATCCCGCCCGACAATCTGGAGACCATCTTCCAGCGCTTCTACACCTCGCGCCCCAAGGGCGCCGCGTTCGGCGGCAATTCCGGCCTGGGGCTCTCCATCGCCCGGCAGATCGCCGAGGCGCAGGGCGGCTCCATCCGCGCGCTGAACCGCGTCGATGAGGATGGAGCCGTGGAGGGCGCGCGGTTCGTTGTCTCACTACCGGAGGCCCGCCGATGATCCTGCATGCCGGTCTGATCGCGATGCAGCGGGGCGGCCTGTGGCGCGGCGTGCTGATCGAGGGGCCGTCGGGGTCCGGCAAGAGCGATCTGGCGCTCCGGGCGCTTGATAACGGGTTTCGGCTCGTCGCCGACGACCGGGTGGTGGTCTGGGCGTGCGATGGCGCGCTCTATGGTCGCGCGCCCGATACGCTGAGCGCAATGATCGAGGTTCGGGGCGTCGGAATCTGCCACGAAACCCCGCTAGCCTTTTGCCGGATTGCCCTTGCAGTCCGATGCGGGCAGCATGAACGCATGCCGGAACCGGCCCTCAACGACTACGTCGGGTTGAGCATACCGACGATTTCACTCGCGCCATTGGAGTCTTCGGCGCCTGCGAAGCTTGGTCGCGCACTGCAACATCTTGGAGCTTGGGCGGAAGGGGCGTATCTAGACGCCCTCGCGGCCGGCGTATCGCCGCGGCCGGGTGGGGATTCCCGTTGAGAGAGTTGGCATGATCGGGCTCGTGATCGTCACGCACGGGCGTCTGGCCGAGGAGTTCGTCTTCGCCATGGAGCATGTGGTGGGTCCGCAAGCCGCGGTCGCCGCCATCTGCATCGGGCCGGAAGACGACATGGAAAAGCGCCGCAAGGACATCCTGGCGGCGTGTGAGGCCGTGGACTCCGGATCCGGCGTGATCCTGCTGACCGACATGTTCGGCGGCACGCCCTCGAATCTGGCCATCTCCGTGATGGAGCAGACCAAGGCCGAGGTGATCGCCGGGCTGAACCTGCCCATGCTGATCAAGCTGGCCTCGGTGCGCACCCGCCAGAGCCTGGAAGACTGCGTGGCCTGCGCTCAGGAGGCCGGACGCAAGTACATCTCCGTCGCGTCCTACGTGCTGGCCGGCGAAAAGTGATCATCGAGCGCACGGTCGAGATCATCAACAAGCGGGGCCTGCATGCGCGGGCCTCAGCCAAATTCGTCAAGCTGGCCGCCACCTTCGACGCCGAGGTCAAGGTCGCCAAGGACGGCACCAGCGTCGACGCCCGCTCGATCATGGGGCTGATGATGCTGGCCGCCGGGCCGGGCAGCGCCATCGAGATCCAGGCCGAAGGCGCCGAGGCGAACGACGCGGTCGAGGCCCTATCCGCCCTGGTCGCCGCGAAGTTCGACGAAGACGAATAGGGCGGCCCCGGTCGCCCGGAACCGCCCGTCTCTGCTTTCGCGGCTACTTCCTGACGATCACCAGTTCGGTGCGCCGGTTCTTGGCGCGGCCGTCTTCGGTGGCGTTATCGGCGACAGGATCAGCCTCGCCCATGCCCGCGGTCTCGATGCGGTCAGCGGCGACGCCCTGGGCGACCATTTCCTTCTTCACGGTCGCGGCGCGGGCGTCGGACAGCGTCTTGTTGGCGGCGGGATCTCCCTGGTTGTCGGTGTAGCCGACGACCCGGCCCCGCACGTTCGGATAGGCCTTGAGGATCACCACCAGGGTGCTGACCGTCGGCGCGCTCTCGGGCGTCAGCGCATTGGACGCCGTGTCGTAGTTCAGGTGGTCGAACACGAAGGTCTTGGGCGCCGCCTCGTTGGAGTCCAGGAACTTGGCGACGGCGAAGCCGATCGAGCCCGGCGCCACGGAGATCGTGGTTCCGCCCGGCAGGGTCAGGGTTTCCGGCGCCGGGGCAACAGGAACGACGACGGCGGGGGCCGGCGCGACCGGAGCGGTGGCCACCGGGGCTTCAACGCGCTTCGAGCCGCAATTGCGCAGGCCGAAGATCAGAGCCAGGACGACCGCCGCGGCGATCAGCCAGGGCAGGATCTTCATGAAGCCGCCGCCGCTCGTGGTCGCCGCGGC